>JBKBIS010000270.1:0-2149 GCA_046294145.1 Brevinematales bacterium
GTAGAGGGTAAAGTATCTGTTAAGCCCAAGGTTACCGCGATTGAGAAGGCTAAAGAAGAAGCCAGGGTAGATACCAGGGCGTATGACGCTCTGCAGAATGCAATAGCTCCTGCTGTAGAGGTTGGTGCAGAGGAAGAAGTTGTCCTTCAAAAAGAGGTGGTAGAGAAAATCAACCAGAAAGTGGCTGAAGTCATTAACGAGAAGACAACGGCTGGAGGCCCTTTAACAGGAGAGAAAGTAGAGGAAGTAAAACAAAGTGTGGTTAAAGAGGTGGTTAAGGAAGTGGTAGGTGGAAGATCTGGAGAGACTCCTTCTTTAGTGGGGGTAGTTGTCCAGAAAAAGGTAATCACTGAAGAATCGAAGCAAATCCTTGAGAATGTACGACAAAAAGAGCCTGTAGGAAAGAAACGGGTGAAGGTGAGTTTCTCCTCTGATGTGCCGGGAACAATTGTAGTGATTGATGGTCTAAAAGTGGGGAAGGTGCCCTTCTCGAAAGTAGTTGATGTTGATGCCACATATACGGTTGTCTTTGAGAAAGAGGGTTACCAGTCCGTTTCTCAGGAAGTAAAGATTACATCGCCTACTAATATTGGGGTGAAAATGATTTCCCTGGGAGCCAGTGGCACGGGTGTTCAGGAAATGGTTGCCCAGTCTTCTGAGACCAATCAGCAGCCAGAGAAACCAAGTCTCAAACCAGGAGAGATGGAATGGGAAAAGCCTCTGGAAGAAATGGTATCACCAACCATGGTAGTGGTAGATCGGGGTGGTGTGGATGTAGATAGAATGGTATGGAGCGTTGAGAATAGGATTGTTATTATGAACCTGGAAGGTGAGGTCCTGAAGAGTTTTGTACTGGGCAAGGGTAATACCTATGATTTCCCTGTTGTGGCTACATCGACGGGTATCTTTGCTCGTGATGATGATGGAGTTGTGTATGGATATGATTATAATGGCAATCAGAAGTGGTTGGTGAAGCTTCCCAAAAGTCCTGCGTGGACAGGGCTTGGTGTAGCGAAGAACAAACTGATCATCCCTGTGGTTCAGAATAAGGTTTATGTTCTGAGTGTGGAGTTGGGAGAGATTGTATCGACTATTGAGGGAACGGGACAGATATATGCTTCTCCTGTTATGGTAGATAACAAGATTCTTGTTTATGCCCAGGAGAATGGGATGGTAGTTGGATATGATATGGAACGTGGTGAAGAGCTCTGGCGAAAGGATCTTGGAAAGCGCTTTGTGTTGCCTTTGTATGGATGCTCTGAAGGAGAGAAAAAGGTGGCAGTGCTTCCTATTCAGGGGAAATTGATAGCCATTGATGCTTTGAGCGGGAATGTTGTGTGGGAAAAGGAGATGGTGGGTGCTACGTTTGCCACAAAGCCTATTGCAAGAGGAGGGTTTTTGTATGTGGTAAACAAAAACAGACTTGAGGTGATTGATATGCTCTCTGGTGAGACGAGGGGCAAATTTACCATGGCATCTGATATCATCTCTTTCCAGGTGGAGAAGAGTAAGATATATCTGCTTGATGCTACTGGTCAGATGAAAGCCTTTGGTCCTGGTGGAGGGGTCCTCTGGTCTTATAACGCAGGGAGTGGAGGCCAGGGTCTTGCGGTTCATCCTGAAGGAGTTTATGTCTTCACGAAGAAAGCCGTTGTAAAACTGGTGAATGAATTGCCTGAAAAGAAATAGTTACACGTACGTGTAAAACTGAAAAGGGCCCACCAAAGGGGTGGGCCTTGTTTTATTTTTAGCTTCTGTGAGGTTGATAGATATCCATTTTTTAGTGAAGGAAAAGACTGAGAGGGTGGGTATCTCTTTTTCGCTTTTTGGAAAAACTTGCGAAAAAATTCTCTTCGTGCTATACTCATACCAGAAAGGAGTAGAAGGAGGATGTATGGTGTTTGTTCTGCTTGTTCTTGGGGTGATAAGTGGTCTTTTTGTGGGAGGTGTTTGGCTTGCCAAAAGCAATAGAGAAGTGAAGGGATCACGTTTTCTTTTGCAGATGGTTTCGCGGGGACTCACGATTTTTAATATACTTCTGGTAGTAGGCTTTTTGACAACTCAGCCGGGATATGCTCAGGAAGAAGGTCCGCAGACAGATACTCATCTTGTGGCAGTAGAAAAAACCACGCCTGGTTATGGAATGGGT
>JBKBIS010000271.1:0-2138 GCA_046294145.1 Brevinematales bacterium
GGTTATTGACATGGTTATTCGAAAAGGTATATTCTCATCGGCTAACTGCTCAAAAACCCACAAGAGAGGAATATAAGTCTCTGTGATGGCTTCATAAAGCCACCTTTCTTCAATAACATCCTGATATTCAGGATGACGAACAAAGGGAAGATGGGCATGGAGCACTAACATCCAGTATCCCTGTTTCATACATTCTCCTTGTGGATTTTGTACACTATCATCATAAGGCAAAATAAGAGAAAGTCAATATTTCCTTGTTGAAAAATTTGTGTTTGCTGAGTTTTTCTTCTTGACTTCTTAGTTTTTGTGGTGTATACTATACGCGGAGGCAGGTTATGTCTTGTTTTATTTCTATCTCCAGAAACTTACCAGGAGTGTCTTCAAAGAAGAGGGAGAGGGTGTGATTCAGGAACTGAAGTTTTATATTAAAAAAATCAAAGAAAAACATACTACCAGACAGGATATACAGTATCTCAGAAATGGTTGGTTTATTTTGGAGCAGATTTATAAGCGTTTTGATGAAGTGGGCGAACGTGGTGAAGCAACAAATCATTACTTTGCAATGATGGTGTTGTCTATAGGGATTCTCATCACCTTCGCGGCAATTGTTATGAGATTGTTTTAAGTAGAGAGAAAAATCCGAAAGAGTATCCACAAGGAGGATATCATGAAGAAATGGCTACTTGTGATGTTGGGAACACCCCTTATGTTTTTTTCTGCTACGATAAAAAATCAGATTCAATGGTTGAACGCTGTCTATTTTAGTGGAGCACTGGAAACAAAGATTGTCATTTCTCATGAAGAAAAATTTCCTTTTTTTCAAGGTGAGGGTCTTTTGACAAGAGATAATTCCTTTCTCTGGAAAGTTTTTGGTGAGATTTCACCTGTCTCCTTCAATGTGGGTGGAGAGTTTAGTTTCTCTCCTCTTGCTGTTTTGGTTTTGAGTGGGGGCACAAAGATGGGTACCGGGTGGACACTACTTTCTTTTACTGGTCTGGCTTTGAACCCAACAAGTAATACCAATCCTACCCAGACACCTACTCCCTTGGGAGGGGTTGTTATAGAGATGTGGGGGAAAGGAGCTTTTCAGTTTGATACAGGAGCACTCATCCCGGGAGAATGGTCTCATATCCTTCTGTATACAGAGCATGTTCTGGATTATCGTATGCTTACCTCTGCAGATGATGCAACACCATGGCTTTATGAGGCTGATAGCGGGCAGAATTACAATGGCTGGCGTTATCTCACGACTTCTGTTATTGTCTATCAGATGCCTCTTGTTTTGAGAAACGTCGGGGGTCTTCTTTCGACTACGACGAGGATTTCACATAGGGAAGATTCTTTGTTGGCTACCTCTGGATGGGGTTCTGACTATACCGAGTGGGTTTTTGGACCTTTAGCTTATTTTGAAGAGAAACATCACTCCCTGACGGTTCTTTTGCAGTGGTACACAGAGCGGCAATATTCGTTGAGGGAGGGACATTTTACCACCTGGAAATATGAAAAAACAGACGTTAAACCTTATCGTGTAGCAATCAGTTATGCGTATCGCTTTTGAGGGGTAGAGATTGTTTTCTAAAATTGACAGGCCTCTTCTCTATGCAGTACTTTTTCTCATGATTGTGGGTGTTCTTTTTGTGTTTAGTGCCAGTTCTTATTTTTCTTTGCGTTATACGGGTAATATTTATACCTATGTGATGAAGCAACTTTTGTTTGTATTGATAGGTGTCCTGGGTATGGTTTTTATGGCCCATTATGATTATAAGAAGCTTCGATTGTGGATTAAACCCATGGTTCTGGTTACTTTTGTTCTGCTTATTCTGGTTTTTATTCCAGGGGTGGGGAGTATTCGTGGTGGAGCAAGACGCTGGATTAGCCTGGGTCTTTTTGATTTCAATCCAGCTGAATTTGCTAAGTTGGTCGTCATTATTTATCTGGCCCATATTCTCACCAAAAAACAACAAAAACTCCAGAACTTTACCTTTGGGCTTTTGCCGCCTCTTCTGGTTGTGACAGCGATGTTTTTTATTATCCTGATGCAATCAGGTTTCTCTATTGCGACGCTTCTTTTAGCCGTAGGGCTTATTATGTTCTTTGTAGGGGGAGCTTCTATCAAACATCTTCTCAGTGTAGGGCTT
>JBKBIS010000272.1:0-2131 GCA_046294145.1 Brevinematales bacterium
TGCAGCTTGGGGGAGCCACGTATCAGGTCAAACAAAGGCTGAACGATCTTTATTATCAGCTTTCTATGGATAAAAGTTATACTCTTTATGAGAACTATATTTTGAGTCGGGTGTATGATGGTCTCAAAGAAGGTGCTCATAAGGTGGTGCGTCCTGGGTTTTTGTTTTATGATGAAAAAGAAGACACATTTTTGATTTCTTCTGTTGGTAACCGTTATGTTTCTGAGATAGATAATACAGGACGTGTCATTCGTACTATTGGTCGAAAATGGTGGGACAGGAGTGTTTTGTCTGTACCTATGGGTATAGCTCTTTTTGATGAAAAAATTTATGTAGCTGATTATGGGAAAGACAAAATTTTTATTTTCAATCGAACAGGAAAGCTTGTTGGTTCTTTTGGAACGCGGGGATATCAGTCGTCCAATATAGCGGGTCCTATGGGAATTGCGGTCCATCGTGGGTATATCTATGTGGTGGACAATGGCAATGATAGGGTGCAAAAGTTTACCACCGAGGGGGAATGGGTTCAAACAATAGGAGAGGGAGAACTCAGTCGGCCTACGGATATTGTGGTGAATGGAGAGAAAATCTTTGTTAGTGATACTGGGAATAAGCGTCTTGTGGTATACGATCTCTTTGGGAATTTCCTGCAGGAGATTCAACTTCCCGGTGTCGAGGAACCCCGGGGAATGACGCTGAGAGATGATTTTCTCTATGTTGTTGATAGCAAGCGAGGTATTGTACTGTATAATCTCAGGACTGAGGAAACAGAAACGGTTGATATGAAGGAACGGGTTCTTGATAAGCCCTTTGATGTGGCTGTAGATAGACAGTATCGTCTTTTTCTTTCGGATTTCAATAGTGTCAAAATGGCTATTTATACTCCTCTTCAGATGAAGTATGTGAATCTGGGGGTGTCTATTTCTCAGATATGGGTGGACAAATATCCGAGGATATTTTTGCATTTTCGTGTATGGGATAGAGAGGGAAATCCAATTTACAACCTTCGGCAGGAGAATATTGCTATTTATGAGGAAAATACCCTTGTTCCCTTTATTCGTTTGGGGCAGACGTACAACTATCGTGATAGACTGTATCTCAAGATAGTCATCGAGATGGATGAGGTTATGGCGAAATACAGGGAAGAATTGCAGGAGTTTTTGAAGCAGATTATTGATCCGATGCAGGGGACTGATAAACTGGATCTTACTCTCCTTGGGGCTGAAAACATAGATACTGGCCCCTATGCGGCCAATCTTCTCGGTACTCTTGATAGGGTAGGAAAGCACCCGGCTGGTCCACTTAGAGATGTGGACAAGGCTTTGTATCAGGCTGTGACTTCTACACTTAATGTCAACCTGAATAAAGCTATTATTTATTTCACTTCCGGGAATACATCTTTTGACTCTTTTCTCACCTACGAACCGGATGTGATTGTTACCTATGCGAAACAAAATGCCGTGCCTATCTATGTGATCCAGATGGGTACTCGTCGCCAGCCATTTTATCAGCAGATAGCTTCCCGGACTTTTGGAAAGTACTATACTCTTCAGGATATGCGGGAGATTGTGCGGCTATATGAAACCATTCGGCAGGCTCCACCCCTTGAATATGTGGTGGCTTATAATGGTCTCAATCTTCGTGGACTTCCTAATTTCTGGGTGAATCTCAAACTCAAGGTTCAGTACAAGGATTTTGTGGGGGTGGTGGATAGCGGCTACTTTGTGCCAGAGCTTTTTTCCACGCCGTTTGGCCCAAAACTCATTGATCTCAATAGTGAGCAGATGAAGTTCCGCCAATCTCATACAGACCAACCGTGATGTTTCGACGACACGTTCATCCGTGGCAGAAGAGTTTTGTGTATGCTTTTCGTGGTTTAAGACGGGTTTTTCTTCGGGAGAGAAACTTTCGTTTTCATTGTGGGATTTCTCTTTTTGTTATTGGTATGGGAGTGGTTTTTCGTGTTAATTGTATGGAGTGGGCTGTACTTTTTTTAACCATTTCATTGGTGTTAGGTCTGGAAATTGTTAATACAGTTATAGAAGAGTTGTGTGATAGAATAAGTCCTGAAAGACAGCCTTTTATTCGGCGTATCAAAGATAGCATGGCTGGAGCAGTCCTTGTGGCCAGT
>JBKBIS010000273.1:0-2125 GCA_046294145.1 Brevinematales bacterium
TTTAATTCAGCCTCTATAACGGTATGATCATAGAGAGTAAACTTGTATCGAGTATTTGGACCATGATTTCGCTGGACTATAGGTTTACCCTCTCTCTTTCTCTGATAAGCCTCATAGAGACTCACCACTTTGCAACTCCATTTTATCTCTTCACCCTTCTCATTCAAAAGAGCAAAAATCTCCATATGATGATTATTATTCAAAATCACTCGGTCAGCTGGCAAATCAACCACATTCTGATTAAACTCAAGCTTCACCCTTTTCACAGATATACCATGAACTTTAAGCCCCTCTCGGGAAAGATATGCCTGAAACTCTCGATCATTACCAGGTATGCTTTGGAGAGCCTGTTGTATATGTGGATCCACAACATATTTAATATCACTGCGTTTTAAATTTTCAATCGGTATCCTTAGTGTTACCATACCCGGTTTATCTGACTTACCATAATACGTTTGATCATGAAGAGGCCCTCGCACCCTATGTCGATAGTGAAACACAGGGATAATCTCATCAAGTTTTTTCGAAACATGCGCAAGAAAACTTTCCATCGAAGGATAATCAAGAAGAGGCGATATAGGTTGTTTAATAGATGTCCTATGATCCCAATGAACTCGAGCATAGTCAGCAAGCTTCTTGATCATTCCCGGCGTTGTCAAAGCCACCACCAGAGCATCCAGAGCGTGATGGCGATGATCATCTCTATTTTTCAACCTCATTTCCTCACCCTCCACCTCAATACCTCCAAAAATTCCAGCCAATCCAAAATACTGTCTCATATAGGCTGTAATACTACCCTTGGTAGTAAAAATTCTTCGAGGCTGTCCCTCAACATGAAGTCCACCATACAGATACGCCAGATAACTCTGAAGAATTTTCGAAGCATATCGTGTATCATTCAAAAGCCGATCTGTAAAATCTTCATATCTACTCATATCCTTCATACAAAACCTTTCAAACTTAGCATCTCTAAACACACCATTAAACCGTTTCACTCGTTTTTTGATCTCCTCATAGCGAGCCGGATCATGAGAATAAGCTTCATAAGGCGTTTTATTACGCTTGAGCTGATTTTCAGAATTCTTACAAAGAGTTTTGTTTGCAAAAGAATTATCAAGACTCCGGGAAAGAGGAACAATATGTTCAATCTGAAATTCTGGATTCGGTCCAAAAAGTCCATCCATAGTTATTGTTTCCCCAGTATAAGGACACTGCCAGTTACACTCCTTCGCCAGGAGATATTTCTCTATATCTGTACGAGAAGGATGAGCAATACCATATTTAGCAAGTTCATTGCTTGCCTCTTTTCTTTCCTTCTCTCGCTTATAAGCAAACTCCGCTTCCTTTTTAGTAAAATAGGTATCTCGTGCAAGCTCTATGAATATTCTCTGTGGCTTTCCATAACGTTTTATGAGAGCATTCACCAGATATCTCGTCTCTGTCAAGATACGTCTCACAAGAGGATTGGTAACACTCCCTATATGACGAATATCATATTTCATTCGTTTTGCCTGAGTCATATCAATAGGAGGAAGAGTATCATACACAGGCAAATTTTGATGAAACTTCCCATACACCTCCTTCACCGCCTCAGGATAGGTCTTGCCTTCTCGCATCAAAGGAAGAAGCTTTTTGATAGCCTGAAGAGAAAGATGACAATATCCCTCTTCCAATACCAAACTGGCAAACAACTCGGCTTTGCCTTCATCAAGACACAATTTTTCCATAGCAGTTTTTTTGCATTTCTCAATTGACTCCGACGAAGCAAGAATCTGCAAAATATATTCCTTCTCTTGCTCAGATTTCGTCAACCAATCAGAAAACACCTTCAGAAGTTGGGCATTTGTTTTATTCCCCGGAATAGTATTATCCTCCTTGAAATCGTAGTTAATCTTATCCTGAGGAGAAAGTTGCAACCTATCTCTCAAATCACTTACCTTTATTTTGTCAACAACCTGCAGGATAGTATAGAGGTTTTGTCTCTGTGTCTCAGAAAGCTTTTCACCATTCACAGTCAAAGTATTAATAACCGAAAGCAAACGAAACTCCTGGGCTTCCAATCTCCACCAAGGACATCGTCTTTTCCCTGTCTCGTATTCACAAAAGCCTATCAATTTTCTTGTAC
>JBKBIS010000274.1:0-2107 GCA_046294145.1 Brevinematales bacterium
AATTTCTCTATCACATCCTCATTGGACATCCCTGCAAAAGCCCGACGAAGCATATGTACCCTCTCAAGAGTGATAGGATCAAGAAGCAGTTCCTCTCGACGAGTACCAGAGAGTTTGAGATCAATGGCAGGGAAGATTCGTACATTGGCAAGATTTCTGTCAAGATGGATCTCCATATTACCCGTGCCCTTGAACTCCTCATAAATCACCTCATCCATTTTGCTCCCTGTGTCAATAAGAGCTGTCGCCAAAATGGTGAGACTGCCCCCTTCTTCGATATTTCTCGCTGCTCCGAAAAACTTTTTAGGTTTATAGAGGGTATTGGCATCAATACCACCAGAAAGTATTTTTCCACTGGCTGGCTCCACCTGATTGTAAGCACGGGCAAGACGGGTAATAGAATCAAGCAAAATCACCACATCATGCCCTGACTCCACAAGTCTTTTTGCCTTTTCCAGTACCATATTGGCCACCTGAATATGCTTCTGTGGTGGTTCATCAAAGGTAGAGCTGATAACCTCCGCCTTAACTGAACGCTGCATCTCTGTCACTTCCTCAGGACGCTCATCTACAAGGAAAATAATAAGCGTCACCTCAGGATGATTCTGGGTAATACTATTGGCTATCTTTTGAAGAAGTGATGTTTTTCCAGCCTTGGGAGGAGAAACAATAAGCCCTCTCTGTCCCTTTCCAATAGGGGTGAAAAGATCCATGATTCGCATCGCTATCTCATTCGGGGTAGTCTCAAGCTTCAAACGCTCGTTCGGAAACAACGGCGTAAGATTATCAAAAAGAGGTCTGCGTTTTGCCTCCTCAGGAGAAAGATCATTCACCTTTTCAATTCGCATGAGGGCAAAAAACTTTTCTTCTTCCGGCTTCTTGGGGGGACGAATATGTCCCTCAATGGTATCACCATTCCGAAGACGAAAATTATGCAGTTGATGTCCTGAGACATAGATATCATCCGAACTCGCATAGTAAGAATATCTGGGAGAACGAAGAAAACCAAAGGTATTGTCCCGCTCTTTCTCAATAATCTGAAGCGTTCCTCCCCCATAAATAATACCGTTCTTATCCGCATGCCTACGAAGAATCTGGTAGATCAGTTCCTGCGTATGCATATCTTCATAGTTTTCAATCTCCATATACTCCGCAACTTTCACAAGTTCCGTAATAGACAGCTGTTTGAGTTTATTGAGAAAAATAATAGACCTATCTTCCGTAAAAATCTGTTTTAGCACATCCTCAAGATTATTTGAAGGGACGTACTTGGCAAAAAGAAGATGTTTATAGCTTGGTTTCTGAGTTTCATACAAACCTGACATACCCTCCTGCCCCCCATTCTCGAGGGAAGCTGTCGATTCATGGGGTGTCTCTGTGGGATTCTCCGCCGACGGTTGGGAAACATTCTCCTCTGCATTCACCTTCAACACAATCTTCTTTCTTGGCATATGCGCTCCTTATGTTTCATCTCTTATTATCCGAAAATTTATGTTTTCCCTAAAGATTTGAAAACTCCCGCCTCCCAGAAACAAGAATCCTTCACTCACACTCGACATCTTTCTGTTCTGAAAAGCACGCAGAAACCGTGAATGCTTCTTCCCCTAATGAAAACTGATTTTCTCCCTATCCCTGTCTGGGATTCTATCATGATGGTTCTTTGTTCCAACCGAAAACTTTATGAGTAACCTTTTTTCTTTTTCTCTTTTATCTTAGAGATAATACAAAAAAAAGTCAATTTTTTTCCTACCAAAACACAAAATTTTTCTTCTCTTTCTCATCACAGGGTATCAATCATGCCATTTTTCAGTTCTTCCAGTATCTTCTGAAGCGAGGTACGTTTCACGATGGTTTCATCAAGACGAGCCATTCTCCCTCGAACACCTTTGTTGAGTACCACTTTGATGTTGTATTCGGCTTCAGGATAGAGAAGTCCTATCTTGTTTGCCATATTTTTGGCCTCATAAAAATAAAGAAGAGCCTTTGCCTCATACTCCTGAGCCATTTTTGGATTCTGTCTGGCTGCAGTAAAATAAACTACGCCCAGGTTATTGTAGGCACGGGCAAGCTGCGTAAATACCTCTTTGTGCCTGATAGAATCAGGATT
>JBKBIS010000275.1:0-2099 GCA_046294145.1 Brevinematales bacterium
CTTCTCACTGTTCGCAGGGAACTTCGGGAAGAAACAGGCTATGATAGTGAGGATATTGAGTATATACTTTCTTATTATCCCTGTCCTGGGTATAGTACAGAGAAGATTCATGTGTATGTGGCCAGGAATCTTTTTTCTTCTCCTCTGGAAGCGGACGAAGATGAGTTTATTGAAACGGAGGTTCTCACTTTAGAGGAGGCAAAAAGGGCTATTCGGCAGGGAATTATCGAGGATGGCAAAACTATCCTATCACTGCTTGCTTATGAACAGGGATTGAAACGGGAGGCAAAGGCGTGAAATACCGACTTATAAAAGAATTTACCTTTGACGCAGCCCATAATCTTGTGAACTACAAGGGAAAGTGCGAACATCTTCATGGGCATACCTATCGACTTCAGCTAACGGTAGAAGGTGAAAAGAGTGAAGAAACTGGTATGGTCTGTGATTTTGGGGATCTGAAGCAACTTGTGCAAACTCATGTGATTGAAAAGCTGGACCATGCTTATCTGAATGATATTGTGCCGTTTTCAACGGCAGAAAATCTGGCTGCCTGGATAGCGGAGGTTCTTGATGTCCCTTTGAAAGAGAGAAATCTTTGTCTGGTTCGGCTTATTCTCTGGGAAACACCAGGTAGCGCTGTTGAGCTTCTTTTATCATGATACAAGGAGATGAAGATGGGCATAACAATCACCACAGCCGGGGAGTCTCATGGAAGAGGGATGGTGGTTACTATTGTAGGAATGCCAGCTGGTCTTGAGGTGGATACAGCCTTTATCAATGCAGAATTAGCCAGAAGACAGCAGGGTTTTGGGCGTGGTGGCCGGATGAGGATAGAAACAGATACAGTAGATATTCTGGCTGGTGTGATGGGGGGAAAAACGACGGGTGCTCCTGTGGTTTTTGTTGTCTGGAACAAAGACTGGGAAAACTGGAAAGACAAAACACCGGAACCTATTCATACACCACGTCCCGGGCATGCTGATCTTGTGGGTATGTACAAGTATGGTCATCTTGATGATGCGAGAAAAGTACTTGAACGCGCTAGTGCCAGGGAGACAGCCGCTCGTGTGGCAGGTGGAGCTCTTGTGAAATTGTTTCTTAAATGCTTTGGTATAGAGATATTCTCCCATGTGGTGAATTGGGGGGGGATTGTTCCTTCTGCAAGGGTAGACGATCTTGAGGAACTGAAACAAAAAACAAATGTTTCCCCGTTTCGATGGTTGGGAACAGAAGAGGATGATCGTCGTCTGACGGCACTCATTGAACAGGCTATGAGAGAGGGATTTACCCTGGGCGGAATCATTGAAACCATTGTCTGTCCTGTTCCACCTATGCTTGGTTCCTACCAGACAGCTGAACAGAAATTAGATGCGCGTCTGGCATCTGCTGTTCTGAGTGTGCAGGCTATCAAGGGTATTGAGTTTGGTATAGGGTTTGAGTATGGCAATAGACCTGGAAAGGATGCCATGGATGCAATCTATTATGGAGAGAATGGATATTATCGAAAAACAAATTACGCTGGGGGTATTGAGGGGGGTATGACCAATGGAAATCCCATTGTTTTTCGCAGTGTGATGAAGCCAATTCCAACGCAAATGTCTCCGCTTGAAACGGTGCATGTTCATACTAAAGAGAAGGCTCTTTCTGTGAAAGAAAGATCCGATGTGACCGCAGTATATGCAGCCAGTGTGGTGATTGAAGCGGCTATAGCCCCTGTGTTAGGAAGTGCTCTCCTTGAACGATATGGAGGGGATCATATTGATCGGATTCTTGAATCTTTTCAGAGGGATGCTGCTCTTTGGGAATTAGGGTATAGAGGATTTTCTCATCTTCGATAAGCGATGATTTTCTGGTGGGTCCCAGTGTATATATTTTAAAATACTCAAGACTTATGAGAGAAAAGCCGACAATAAAAAAGATAAGGGGTGTGCCGAGTATGGCAGAAAATCAGGCTTTTCAGATCTCTAACTTCAAGCGAGGTGGCTATATCATTGTCGAAGATGAAGAGAATACTGAAGAATTTTATATCATTAGGCAGGGTAAGGTAGTTGAATATCGTTCAGTCTCTGTCGTACAGGAAGAGGAACAGGGGACAGTTT
>JBKBIS010000276.1:0-2064 GCA_046294145.1 Brevinematales bacterium
GGCTGAATTGGTTTTCAGTGAATCTATAGAAGATGAAGTGAATGAGGTTATAGAAGCCTTTCTCCGGAGAGGAATTCTCACCCTCCGCGCAGGAGAAAACACCCTGAGGCTTGCTCCGCCCCTTACCATTAGCAGAAAAGAAATCCAGATATTTCTCCATGCCTTTCAGGCTATCTTAGAAGAAAAGAGAGGAGAAAAACGATGAATCTTGGTGTTATCGGTTATGGAAACATGGGCCAGGCCATTGTGCGTGGCGTCGTCAAAAAAAACCTCTTTGAACAGATTGTTGTCTACGATGTAGCTCAGGCCAAACTCTCTCGACTCCCCCGCTCTACTTTTCAGGCCAAAAAAGTGGAAGATATCTTCGAATGTGATATTGTGCTTCTCGCCATCAAACCTCAGGATGTTGCCTCTTTTTGTGAGGCCAATCAAGTTCTTCTCAAAAACCACACAAACCCTCTTGTCACTATCGTGGCAGGCTTGCCAGTCTCTTTTTACAGACAATGGACAGGCTGCCCCATTGCCAGAGTGATGCCAAATACACCAGCCCAGGTTGGAGAAGGAGCATCAGCAATTTACTTCGACGGTGAGTTTTCTGATACCACGCGCGAGATGATTCTGAACATGTTTAACGCTCTGGGTATCGCTGAGATAGTAAGCAAAGAAGATCTCCTCCATGCGGTAACAGGTCTCTCTGGTTCAGGTCCCGCGTATGTGTTTCTCTTTCTGTCTGCGTTGACTGATGCCGGTGTGATGGAAGGTCTTCCAAGGAACGTGGCCAGGAAACTGGCTATACAAACCGTTCTTGGTTCAGCCGCTCTCGCTCTGCAGGCCATCAAAGATGAAAAAAGTTTTGAAGACCTCAAGGATATGGTGATGTCCCCCGGTGGTACCACAGCAAGAGGCGTGTATACCCTTGAAAAAGGAGGCCTTCGTTCTACTGTGATGGAGGCCGTATCTGAAGCCACAAAACGTTCGCGCGAATTAGGAGGAAAATGATGCTTGGTTATCTTTTTCTCTATCTTATGATGGCTCTGGAAATCTATAGCTGGCTATTTTTTGCATATATTATGATTTCATGGATCCCTATTAATGAAAGTGATCCCATCCTGGGCAGAATATCCCGGTTTCTTTCCGCTCTCTGTGAACCTGTCTACAATTTTGTCATGCGCATTCTTCCTCCTCTTCGTATTGGTATGTTAGATTTTTCTCCGTTGTATGTCTTTCTTCTCATTTATCTTTTGCGCCTTATTCTCAGTCGGGCTATGATATGGATAACACATCTGTAGGTTATATCCATGGGGAAAAAAGACATTTCCATCACCGTAGTACCTAAAAGTAGCCGTAAGGGAATCTTTCTCGAGGGAGACACTCTCAAGGTGTACGTTCATGCCGCTCCCGTGGATGGAGAAGCCAATATGGCCGTAAAAGAAACCCTCTCTGACGTACTGAATATCCCAAAGTCAAAAATTGTTATCATCCAGGGTAAAAAAAGTCGCCACAAAATTGTAAGTATTGAAAACTGGAACGAAGAAAAACTCAAAGCCTTCCTTTTTTCCGGAGATCACAATGATTGACTTTTCCCGTCGTTTTCTGTATACTTTAAACAGAAGTTCTTGATGGAGTTTTTATGAGAGGAAAGCCTTCTGTCTTTGATTCTGTAGAAAAAGCTATTGAGGCAATCAAGCAAGGTGAAATGATTGTTGTTGTCGACGATGAAGATAGAGAAAACGAAGGCGATATCATCCTTGCTGCTGAAAAAGCCACCCCGGAAAAGATCAACTTCATCCTCAAAGAGGCAAGAGGGCTTCTCTGTGCTCCGATGGCACCAGAAGTTGCCGATAGACTTCATCTTCCCATCATGACACAGGACGCTGATGAAAAATGGGGAACAGCTTTTACTGTGTCTGTTGACCACAAAGACACCACCACAGGCATCTCAGCTTATGAACGAGCATTTACTCTCAACAAATTGGCCGATCCTTCTTCCAAGGCTGAAGATTTTGAAAGACCGGGGCATATCTTTCCACTCAAAGCAAGACCAGGCGGTGTTCTCAAACGAAC
>JBKBIS010000277.1:0-2062 GCA_046294145.1 Brevinematales bacterium
GGGTCCCTCGGACGCGGAAGCCGGTACGACGCCGCGCCCGGCGCCCGAGGAAGAGCCGGTCGTCAGCTCTCCCCTTCAGATTGTTGGTGAAACCTATCTGTCCATTCATCATTGTCTCATGGCTAATGTGGGAAGTATATCGGAAATAAAAAGGGTTTATTCTCATCCTCAAGCATTTGCCCAGTGTCGACTCTGGCTCGAAACCCATCTTCCTAATGTAGAAAAAATTGAAACCTCAAGCACAGCTAAAGCTGCCAGTATGGTTCCCTGGGATAAGTTCTCTGCAGCTATCGCTGGTCCCCTAGCAGCAGAAAAATATGGTCTCAGAATTCTTGAAGCCAACATTGAAGATAATCCTGAAAATTATACTCGTTTCTGGGTCATTGGACAGGCAGGTATTCCCATACAAAATCCCAACAAGACTACTATCCTGGTTTCTGTAAAGGATAAACCCGGCGCTCTCTTGAAACTTCTTTCTCCTTTTCAGGTGTATGATATTAATCTTTCCAAGATTGAATCGAGACCATCGAAACGACGTCCATGGGATTATTTATTCTTCATTGATATTGATGCAGGGATTCAGCAAAAAGGTCTCTCTAAAGCTCTGGAAAAAGTGAAAGAGGATGCGGTTTTTGTAAAGGTGTTGGGTTCGTATATGAGAGGCACCCTGTAAGAGATGTTTTGTCTAACACCCTCTCTTTTCTTGACAAAAATCAAGAAGTAGTGTATAATATACTTCCAATTTATGGCGTGAGGAGAAACAAATGAAGACCTTTGTGCTGAAAGCTAAAGATATCAAGCGAGAATGGTATGTTATAGACGCTGCGGGCCAGCCTGTTGGCCGAGTAGCGGCAAAGGCTGCCCATATTCTGATGGGGAAACACAAACCTACCTATACTCCCCATTTAGATAATGGTGATTTCGTGGTGATCATCAATGCAGGAAAAGTGATGCTGACAGGACGAAAACCAAAAACCAAAATTTACTATCGTTATTCTGGTCATGTTGGTGGGATGAAAGAAGCTTCTTTTGTAGAAATGATTCGTCGTAATCCTGTCTATCCCCTTCAAAAGGCCATCAAAGGAATGATGCGAAAGAATAAACTTGCCAAGAAGATGGTAAAAAAACTCTACCTCTTCCCCGGCAGTGAACATACTCTCAAGAATGTGACCCTCAAAAAGATTGAGTTGTAATCGGAGGATATCATGGCACAGAAAAAAATCTACGCTACCGGTCGGCGAAAAACCAGTGTGGCTCGTGTCTTTTTAATTCCCGGTGGAAAGGGAAAATTTACGGTTAACAACAAGGATGTGGAGGCTTATTTCCCTTCTTATTATTATGAAACGGTTTATTATGCCCTTAATCTCACTGAGGTAAAAGGCAAAGTGGATATCTATGCTACGGTAAAGGGTGGTGGTCTTACCGGTCAGGCTGAGGCCCTGAGACATGGAATTTCTCGTGCTCTTGATGCTTATGACAAGGAAAAATTCCACAAGCTTCTCAAAGAGAACGGTCTTCTCACTCGTGATGCTCGGATGGTGGAGAGAAAGAAATACGGTCTCAAGAAAGCTCGTAAATCTCCTCAGTACTCCAAACGTTAAAGATGGGATCAATCCTGGCCGATTCGCAAGAATCGGCCTTTTTTGTTATGGGATTTGTTCTTCCTTGAAAAGGCTTTGAGTGAGAGCTAAGGGAGGGAAAAAAGGCAAAAAGTCTAGCTATTACCTTGTTTCAGCTTATGATGAGGTTTTTTGCTGAAATAAGGTAATAGCCAAAGCCTATTTCTCACTTTCCCCCCCCCTCTTGGCTTCTACAAACACCATTCTTCCATGCAAAAAACCGTTTTTCTTTTCAAAGAGAAAATATATGGATGCATTTTCCAACAGCTTTTGATCAATACATCACATCTTTTGTTTCACGTGAAGAAAAACTTCAAGACTTTCAGGACATTTTTTAGAAAAAAACCTCACAAGTTGAAAAAAGAAAACCCTAAAAAGGTTTTCTACAGGACAAGCGGCTCTGTGATAAGCCTCCTGTAGGGAAGAAGAAGATGTTTCCTTTT
>JBKBIS010000278.1:0-2059 GCA_046294145.1 Brevinematales bacterium
ATGAAGAAAAGCATACGTGACAAGTCTATAGGCATCAACGAGGGGATCTTTCCAGAAATACCCTGCGAAAAAGGCATATCTTGCCATCCACTCTTCATACAAAAAAGGATGGAAAAAACCATACACAAAAATCCCAATATTCAAAAGAAGCAAAATGGTGTTCACTATGGGAAAAGAAAACCGTGGATTCTCATCACCAATTGGTATCATATCATTTTACCTAAAAAAGAGTTTACTTGGATTGTCTTTGATCTTTTTACTGAATTCTTCCAGATTCCTGATGGTATTTTCAAGAGATGTTTTCATTTCCTTATCTTTCAGAATAGAAATCATGCTATTCTTATCAGAAGCCAGTCGATTGAGTTCCTGGGAAAGCTTTCGAAGTTCCTCTGCTGTCACTTGAATATCCTTGAGAACCAGAGCCAGCTGTTTTTCATCCACTACCTCAATACGCTTATTGAGCTGAGCCGAAGCCACCTCCAGATTGAGAATGATAGTATTGACATGCTTCACCATATCCTCAGAAAAACGTAGAGCCTTGCTCAGGTTTGCCATACTCGAACGAAGATCGGCACTATTGTCCTTCACCAGAGCATTCAATCCTGCAATAAGTTCAGCTGTATTCTCAAAGGCAGCTCTCACTTGATACAGAGTATCAACATTTTCCCCAGAAACAAGTGTCTGAAGCCCAACACCTGCTACCTCCAATACACGTGAAAATCCCATAGGGGTTATTCCCATGATTTCTTCATTATTGGTATAGAAATCTTTGGTCGCTGGATTATAATGAGAGACATTGATATACTTTTGCCCAACCAAACTTGTAGAATAGATATTAAATTCAGCACCCCTATTGAGTTTGAATTTTTTCTGTATATAAACCGTTACCACCAGTTTTCCTTCTTTGAGATCAATCCTGTCTACATATCCAATCGCCGGGCCACCAGCAATCTTGACTTTTGCTCCTACCTGAAGATTATCCAGAAAGGTATACACAAGATGAAGTTTATACGCTCCACCAAGAATGGCATTATACTTCCCCGCAAAAATAATAAAACCCACAACAAGAACAATGCCTAAAAAACCGAATATTCCCACATAAAGAGCTTTCTTCCTCAGTTGTTTTTCCATACACCACCTCCAGTCTGAACAGATGTTTTTATCGCCTGAAGTTGTTTCTGATACTCTTCCGTAATGGGCCCCTGAGATCTACCCTCAACAAACTGCTTGACATAGGGATTTGTCGTTTTTGCGAGTTCTTCAGGAGTTCCCTCAAAGAGAAGTTTTCCCTTATAAAGCATACCAATTCTGTCCCCCACAAAAAGGGCACTCTTGATATCATGGGTTACCACTACAAATGTGATCTGAAGCTTTTTCTTCAGATCCACTATGAGATCATTGATAGTAGCCGTGGTAATAGGATCAAGGCCCGTTGTCGGTTCGTCAAAAAGCACAATCTCCGGTTCTGCCACAATAGCTCTGGCCAGAGCCACACGCTTCATCATTCCCCCGGAGAGAGAAGCAATCATAAAATCCTCAATCCCCGGCAATTCTACAAGTTCTAATGCTCTCCTCATCCTGGATAGTTTTTCTTCCTGACTCATTGTTGGTCTCAAATGATCAAGGGCAAAAAGAATATTCTCTCCCACTGTCAGAGAATCAAAAAGTGCCCCACCCTGAAAAAGCATCCCAAATCGACAACGAAGAGAAGAGAGTACCTTAGGATTATCATAATCAAGCCTCACACCCCCTATATAAATCTCTCCCCTATCCGGTCTCATAAGCCCAATCAGGTGTTTGAGAAGTACACTCTTGCCCACACCGCTCTGTCCAATGAGGACAAAGGTCTCTCCCTGTGCTATAGACAAAGAGACACCATCCAGTACCGTTTTCTTATTGAGCGTTTTGTGAAGATCGTAGGTTTCAATAATACCACTCATTAGAGTATCCCACCACTTATGATCATAAAAAGTGTACCCAGGACATAATCCAGAAAGATCACCATCACACTACTTGTCACCACAGAACGAATCGTAGCATTTCCCACCCCTGCTGCACC
>JBKBIS010000279.1:0-2034 GCA_046294145.1 Brevinematales bacterium
GCCCTGTCAAAAAGGCAGCATCCATGAGTTCTGTGTCATTCCCCCGAAGATACCGCATAAGAGTCTCCATCATTTTTGCTCGTTGAAGGGCCAATTCAAAAAGAGGACTTGCCATCTCATTGTCCGACTGATACACATAGGCAAGCAGCATAAGCCAGTTAAAGAGTTTTTTGTAGCCAAGAAGCGCTATAGCCTGACGTATCGAATTCACCCGACTCCTTGTCCCAAAAGCTGAAGAATTGATAAACTTCAGAAGGTTCACCGTAATGTCCGGATAGCGCTTGAAGGTAGCTTCAAGTTCTTCTATCCTGGCATCCTTTTCAATCAGATGTAACAACTCCATGATCGCAGTTCGCTTTGGATCAACACGCTCTCCCTGAATAATGGTAGGACGGGAGAAAAAATACCCCTGAAAAAGATCAAATTGCATCTCATCTCGATAGAAATGAAACTCCTCCACATTTTCTACTTTTTCCGCCAGGAACTTAGCATTGGTATGCTTGCGAAGAAAATTTATCTTGGTTCTGATCTCGGACTTAGTATTCTCCCGCACATCAATCTTCACCACATCTATGTAGGGAAAAAGAAGACTAAAGGTCTTCAAATACCCCTGATCGTTCAAAATCACATCATCCAGAGCAAAACGAAATCCCTTCTTGTGAAGATTTTCTACTGTTACCACCAAGTCTTTGTCTACCCGACATGTCTCAAGAATCTCAAGGACAAAGATTTTTGGATTGAGGTTTTCATAGAGACGGTTTTCAAAAAATTTATTTTCTACATTTATATAACCTGTATAGCTTGCTAAAAGATTGTCAATACCTATCTGATTGAGAATGGTAACAATAACAGAAGAGGTAGCATAGAGATCATTACGTCCAGATACATTTTCTTCTCCACTTGAACGAAAGAGAAGTTCATAAGCTTTGATTTCTGATTGACGGTTGAGAATTGGTTGCCTGCCAATATAAAACTGAGAGCTTTCCATACCCTTCCTTCTGCTTTTCCTTCTATATTGTATCATCTCTTCAAGAATATGTCAAGTCAAAAACAAAGACATCTTGAGCCCATAACTCAAGAGAGTTTTCCAAAACGCTTAACTCTTCTGCTTCTTACTGTCGATATTATTTTGTATGAAAAACAATAGTCTTTCAGCCTTTTTTCTTGCTCTTGGAGGAGCTCTTCTCGTGTCATTCGCCGCCTATGTCTTCTGGCAACCAGAAAGAGATATAGATATCGAAGGTCATTATGAGAACCCCTTTGATGTTCTCTCTTTTGAAGATCTTCTTCAGCGACTCCCAGGTTCTATCCCTATTCTCCAGTATCATATGATCATGACACCTCATAATGTTTCCTTGTTATCCCCTCGTATCACCAGACGCCCCATTATCAAACGCTTTATTCTCACTTCTCAGGAATTTAGAGAACAACTCGAAATTCTCTATGAGCAGGGATTTCGTCCTATCTCCCTGGATGAATACCTGGCTTTAGGAAGCAGAGAGGTGTCCTCTCTCAAGAGACTTGCCCCTGGCACAAAACCCTTTGTGATCACCTTTGATGATGCAACATATGGACAATTTGATTTTATTGACACTAACAGCGATGGAATCGTAGAGATCGATCCTGATTGTGCTATAGGTATTCTCCTTGACTTTCATAAAACTCACCCTGACTTTGCTCTCACTGGTGCCTTTTGTATAGATTTTTCCAAGGTTCCCTTTCTCCAGCCCTCGTATGTGGAAAAAAAACTTCATCTTCTCCTCGACTATGGTTTTGAGATAGTCAATCATACAAAAAACCATACCTCTCTTGACAAACTCTTCAAAAGATCTCCCGAAGCCATAGCAAAAGAAATTGGAGGAGCAATGGAAAAATTCGAAAGTTATCTCGGATATAGAGCCATAAGCATCAACAAGATAGCCTATCCCAACGGCCGAGTATCAGAGAAGGTAAAAGAAGCCATTCATGAAATCTCTTACAAAGGAAAAACCTACTATTTCATCGCTGGTCTTCATGCCTATGGACTCTGGGCTC
>JBKBIS010000027.1:0-11651 GCA_046294145.1 Brevinematales bacterium
CCTTTTATGACGTCCTCTATATCCTCATGAAAAAAACCATCGAGTTTCACCCCATCACTCGTCGCATTGATACAGCGAATACCCCGAAACTCTGACAATCGCCTGGCTGAAACTTCAAACCATCCCTTGAAATTAGAGAGAACAAAATCCACATCGACCTCTTTTTCTCGAATACCCGGCTGTTTTTGCAAGTGACGAGAAAGTATCGCCTCAAAGAAGATGGTATTGATAGGATGAAGCCTGTGAGCCAGAGGAAAATACCTATAATAATGCGAGGTAGATGCCACATGCGTTGTCTGATAACTAAAAGCCAGGTCCTGGCCCACGAGGATGAGAGGATTTCCCCCCATGAGAAAAGAAGCATGAAACACAGAGGTTGAAACTGAACCACCTGTCTCCACATCTCCCAAGGGTGTATTCAATTCCAGTTCAAGCCAACGTACAAACTCATGCTTGAGCAGAAATGGATTGCCCTGGGGGTCAATATCTACGTGGGCCGTAGTAGCCACATAGTGAGGACCTGAAGATGCCCCTTTTACAAAAGAGAGCGTCTCCGGATGAGCCACCATATCATACACTAAATGAATACGAGAAAGATAATCTCTGTCTATCCCAAGAAAATCCTCAAGCGTATAAACCTGAGCATCAAGGGAATAAACCATATCTGGCACAATCCCCGCCTCATACAAAGGCAGAAGGGCTGTATCTACTGCCACCATGAATACGGAGGATCGCACACGACTAAGTGCCCCCAGAGATTGACGAAGAGAGGGCCCAGCTGATACAATGACAATAGGAATATTTTGCTGACGAAAAAAAAGCTTTGCCAGAGGAGTAGAAAAGCGAAGATTACGAAGATTTCGAATCATATGGATAAGCCATATCTCTTCAAACTTAAGACGTGTACTGAAATCTCCCAATTTCACCTGTGTAAGGCGTTGAATCCGTTTCTCAAAGGCCTCATAGTGACCAATTTCATAACTTCCCCGAAGAATCACTGTTTTCACCCAGCGAAGAGAAGAAAAATCTAAAAGAGCAAAGATACTATCCAGAGCCTCCTCAGTCTGTTCTGGCCCTATCCAATAAAAAGACGAAGGAAGATCATAGACCTGTTGAAATATCTTTGAAATCTCCGGATGAGTTTCAATCACCACACCCTTTTCAAAACCCTCTTTTTCAAGAAGCTCAATATGATACCCCAAACCCGCTCCCAGAACAATCACAAATGTCTTCGCAGGATCAAGACCACGCAGGCCCTCGACCAGACGAAGCGCTTCTTTTCCAGGAGAATAGGGACTATGAACAAAACGATTCTGGATACGCAATGTAACAAGCCCATCCTTTGCAGAAACAAAGGCTGGATTTTGTTCCACTAAACGCCTGAGGAGAGGATATCGTATCATACACACCTCACACCGGCAGGAAAAAAGAAAGAAACAGAGCTACTCTCACACTCACATACCCCAACACCATACCAGCCAGCACATCCGTAGGATAATGAAGTCCTAAGTACATACGGGAAAATCCTATAAGAATAGCAAGTACTAAAAAAGGCCATGTCCATAGCGGATAAAAATACCACAGAAAAAAAACAACCGTAAATGCCCCTGCTGTGTGCCCGGAGGGGAAGGAAAACCTATCAGGAGGAGCTAGAAGAATAGATATATCCCCGTGTTTCACATAAGGTCTATCCCGAGTAAAGATATTTTTAATCAAAAACTGCAACAAAATCTGAATAAGCTGCGCCATAGCCAGTACGACACCAGCATACATATCCACAAACAAAAGAAAAATAATCATCCCAAACCACACATATCCATCCCCAATGCGAGTCATAATAGTCATAAAAACATTAAGTCCATGTCGCCGTTTACGAGCCAAAAGGGAAACAATCTCTTTATCAAGGTTGGAACTAATACGAAACTTCTTTTTCTCCCTGACTGGAACCTCAATCTCCTGAAAAAGCACCTGAAGAATAACCTTTTCTTTTCGACTCAGCCCACGAGTCAAAATATATCGATTTCTTCTGGCATCATAAACATACACATCCTCAAGATATTCCCGCACTTCCTCATCCTCAAGCGAATCTACAATATTCTGCCACTGAGAAAGAGACAATTTCTTGGGAACCGAAATAGGTTTTGATTGCGAAGAGGTCTTGTTCTCTTCTCCCATAGGCACTCCTGCCTCTCTTTTCATACTAACATTATACACGATTTTCAAAAAAAAAGAAAGCAAAAAAGAATTTCCCTATTTGACTTTTTTCTCTTTTTATGGCATACTAAAGAGACAAAAGGGAGACAAAGTATGCACTGGATAGCACGAAGTATATATGAAGTGTATCGCACGGTCATTCGTGCTTACCTCAGAACCTTCGTCGAATTTCAGGTCTGGGGAGAAGAAAATCTCACTGAAGCAGGATGTCCATGCATCTATTGTTCCAACCATTTCTCATCCACTGATCCCTTTTTCGTCATTACTCTTATGAAGGAGCCGGTACATATGGTTATTGGTCCTGGATTCTCCGTTCCTATTGTGAAACATTTTCTCAAATGGATAGAACAGATCAATGCCCTCCCGGAACATAGAAAAAATGTTATCCCCCGTGCAGTAGAATACCTCTCCAAAGGTGAATCTCTCTACATCTTTCCAGAAGGGGATCTGAACAATCAAATAGAATTCCGCCAATTTTATCACGGTCTGGCAAAAATCTACAAAGCGAAACCCACCCCTATTGTCCCCATTGGCATCATCTCTCCCAGAAGCCACGTCAAACGCAAGTCCGCCACCATTCAAGTAGGAGAACAACAATATGAGACTCTCACTGTGCTATCAGGAAAATACTACGCTAACATTGGGAAACCAATGCATTTTTCTACTGAAACCCCCATCGAAGAGATAACCGAACAGGTACGAAAACAACTCGAATACCTGGTCTGGGATATCAAGGTCAACAAATTCTGGAGTTAAGGAGTAGAGTATGGCTCTTTTAGAAGACTTCAAAGCTATGGTAAATGGTCTCATTGATCACGCTGATGATATTCTCTTTCTCGATCTCAAGGTCAAAATGAAAAACGGCAACTATATTCATTATCGTGTAGACCACAAAAAGGAACAGAAACTCCGGGACAAACTTGCCAAAA
The DNA here is from genome assembly GCA_046294145.1 of Brevinematales bacterium. Taxonomy (GTDB): domain Bacteria; phylum Spirochaetota; class Brevinematia; order Brevinematales; family Thermospiraceae; genus Thermospira. Next base: position 3,144 of record JBKBIS010000027.1, read on the forward strand.
TAGCACAGAAAAAAGCCAGATCAGAGGCCAAAAAATAACCATGTTTTTAGGTATTCTCTCACTCAAACTTTCTATTCCTTATAACGAAACCATAAAGGAAAAACGGAATATTATCCGGAGTCTCAAAGATACCGTAAGAAAAAAATTCAATGTCTCAGTAGCCGACGTATCTGATGAAAACCCTGAGAGTTTCTACACAGAGGTAGCCATTGTTGGGGTTTCTGGCGATGTCTCCTATCTTCAATCAACTTTTGCCAATATTGTGAACCTCTTAGAAACCATGTACCAGGAATACATTATCACTCACCACATTGACATTGTTCCCTATCTTGCCGATGAAGCCTCTCCATTCATCATGTGAAGAAAGGCCCCCTGCTGATATCGAGAAAGAAAATTATACTTAAATTCAGCAAATTGCCCCTGAAGAATAGCCTCTCGTGCCTTTTTTGTGAGAGATAAGAGAAAATGAACATTGTGAAGAGATGCCAGACGAAGCCCAAAAATCTCACCACTGCGATGAAGATGTCGAATATACGCTCTACTAAAATTTCGGCAGGCATAACAGTCACATTCCTCATCAATCGGGCGAAAATCATACTCAAGAGCCTTATTTCTCAAATTCAATCGCCCATCATGAGTAAATACTAAACCATTGCGTGCCGCCCTGGTAGGAAAAACACAATCAAACATATCCACGCCCAATTCGATACCATACAGAATATCTTCCGGCACTCCTACCCCCATAAGATATCTTGGTTTATCAAAAGGAAGTACTTCATCGAGAACAGAAAGCATACGGTACATATCCGGTTTTGTTTCTCCAACCGACAGCCCACCTATAGCATATCCTTCAAAACCGATAGCCACAATCTCCTCAACCGACAACCGCCGTAAATCCTCAAAAATCCCTCCCTGGACAATCCCAAAAAGCGTTTGATAAGGACGCTTTACCTTCTCAAAGGCTTCCTTGGAACGTTTTGCCCACAGTGTCGTTCTTTTCAAAGCATCAAGTACCTCTTCATGAGAAGCATCCGCTGCCACACACTGATCAAAAGCCATCACAATATCTGCCCCAATAGCACTTTCAATCTCCATTACCTTCTCTGGAGTAAGAAAATGATACGAACCATCAATATGGGACTGAAAACGAGCCCCCTCATCAGTAATTTTCCGTAGCTTCGCTAACGAAAACACCTGGAATCCCCCACTATCCGTCAGCACAGGCTTGTTCCAGTTCATAAAAGCATGAATCCCCCCGGCCGCCTGAATAAGATCAACACCCGGCCTCAAGTAGAGATGATAAGCATTGGAAAGAATAATCTCCGCTCCCGCTTCACCAAGTTCATGGGGAGAAAGCGTCTTCACTGTTGCCTGAGTCCCCACCGGCATGAAAATAGGAGTATGGACAACCCCATGATCCAGGATAAGCTCCCCTGCTCTCGCAGAGCCATCACTTGCCACCAATCGAAAATCCATACACTCCTCTTATTGAAGTTCTGGTGCAACAAAACGCTTGGTATAAGGAGGAAACTGATCCCTTGTTCCCGAAAGCATAAACTCAACCCTGAGCTGAGGTTCCCAATAGGCTATACGCCTCAAGGTATCCAGTTGCCTCTGGATGGTAAATCCAATCCTCATTTCCCATTCGTTAAGATAATGAGTAATGCCAAAATTCAAAGCCTGAATCTTGAAAAAACTCCTCTGAAGTCCCTGATAATCAAAGATATTCATTCCATCCCAAAGATTTTGCCAGAAATTCACATATGGCTCATTGAAACGACCACACGCATCATAGTCATAACGATAGAGTTTTCTATTCACCACCTGAGTGGTAAAGTTTACCTTCCAGTACTTCTGAAGCCATACCACTGTCCCAAAACTCAGTGAAAAAAAACTCGAACGAGGGCTTAAATAATCTATCAAAAGATCTGCACGATAGGTAAGCATCTCTACTTTGTACCAAAATGGGGGATACAACGTGGTAAACGTATGAAAAGAAGCCATCGCAAGAGAAAGATTGGTTTGTCTTAAAATATCATATCGATATCTCAGAGAAGGAATAAACGTCCACGGAGCCACAGGAACAAAAGCATTTTCAAGAACCACACTTCCCGATATACGATTGGTAATCTCAGGATAACGCCAAATAATTCTTGAATTCCGTCGATTAAGTGTATCAAGAGAAACACCGGTAGAAGAAGAGAACCACCACACTCCAAGACTTGTCGACAAACTCATGGCCTCAAGAATCTGATTATGAAGATAATCGTCCTCAACTCCATTGGTGATCCGATAGGTTGTTTTATAGGCATACGCCACTCTATATACCACGATATTTGAAAGCCAGTTCATTCCAACAGAAACATTAAGAATATGAGAATACTCTCTCGGCATCGTTTGATAGATACTCCTGAACAGCTGATACTGAAAAGTATGAGAAGCAGAAAAAGGAAACTGAATTCTCCATAGAGGATGAGTTCCAAGATTCGGGCTAAAACCTGTCGCTGTGCGCATCGTATAATCCACCTGAGCTCCTGAATATAAAACATTGTTAGTATAATTCACCTCAAAACTCGACCAGCGCTTACGATTAAGAACAGCAAGAGTATGATCCCAGGTGATCACCTTATTGAGAAGTTTTACATTCAACCCTACGGAAACATTTTCCTGGTGATGATACTGATCAGAAATCGGCATCGCATTGGTATCAAGAGTTTCCGATGAATTATAGCTAAGATTTCCATTCACCACAGAAGAGACACTCCACCATTCAAAGCTATTGGTAGTATACACCTCCTGGGTAATAGGCTTCCCTTCCATTGAAACACGAGATGACTTCGAAGAAATAGACGAAGACCCGTCACGGTTTGTGTCTATTTTTTCTCCATTGGTGAGCATTACCATTCTCATTTGATCCTCAGAAGAAAGATCCCCAGTTTGAACTACCAGACTATTGGTCTTCACCTGATAGGTCTTCAAAGAGGTTTCCTCCAGAAGATAAAGGGTAGGCAGGGTATACGAAATATGAGGAAATGAGACCTGATAAAGATAGTAACTATAGGCATCATTTCGATACATATTAGAAACCTCTTGATTTCGTTTGCGGCTATAAACCCATTGTCCATTGAGTGTGAGTTGTGGAGAAGTAATACTAAAACGACGGGTAAGCGACGAAAAAGCAGGAGAATTATCGCTCTGAGCGAAAAAGCTATTTTCTTGTGGTTGAAGAATATGCTGAATATTAAAAGTATCTCGCCTCTGAGAATATTTTTTAGTAAAAAAGGGATCATTCAAGTCTTCAGTATAAAAATTGAGGGAAAAATTTTCCTTTTGAAGGGTGCCTTCCAGCATATAATGCCAGGACCATTCCCTCACAGTAGTCCATTCATTGTTGATGAGAAGCCACTGACTATAACGGTCATTTTGTGCATCATAAAACAACCGAATATCATCCGCTGTCTCCCCAAAAAAACGAATCTGCTGAAAAGGTCCAAAAGGTTTTTTATTGACATAACGAACAAAACCATACTCTCCCATACGCTCATAAAAATCAAGCCCAAACTGAATTGTACCAAAAGAAGGTGACCAATCCATCGTATTCATCACGTACCATCCAATACGCTTCTCAATACCAGCCGCTGTTTTTATACCCGTCACCTTTTCCAGACGAAGGAAAAAAGGAAAATAAAAAAGCCTTTGCTGCCCCACCATATAGGTATTGTGAAGAGAAAAAATCACATCATCACGAAAAAACCATACCTTTTCCGCATACAGTTCATAATGAGGGACATCAGCAGGTGTAAAAGTGAGATATGCCTTTTTGAAAACAGCCCGTTTTTCACTCAAAATCTCCACTTCTTCCGCTGTGTAAAAAAGTCCAGGCGAAGTAGTCGTTCCAGTTGTATCACGAAGATAGGAACGAACCTCTCGCATGAGACCAGTTTTCTTTTCCGGTTGATAAAAAAAACTCTTGGCGAGATAAATAGCATTGCCATCCCGAAATTCTACCTGATCAAAGGCCGCGATCTGGAGAACAGTCTTATTGCTCTGGATAATCACATACACTCGATGGGCAGAAAGTTTTTTCCCCTCAAAAAGAATACGAACATTTCCTGTAAACAAAACCTCCTGAATAGCCACGGATTCATACTGCCGCACCGATACCCTGTCAAAACTCTCAAAAACAATTGATGAAGCTCCTTCCAATTTCATACCCTCAGGAAGAGAGGTACCTTGATTGGTCACTTGTTCATTGGTGAGAATCTGATTAGTAGGGAAAGACATCGGCTGTTGAGACCACAAGAGAGAAATCCCCAACAGCCACACAAAAAAAACAGCAAAACCTCTCACGCCACCATCCTAATTTTAGAGTTTTACCATTTTTATACGGTTATATGCATTCTCAATTATCTGCGTAATCTGATCGAATTTTTTCTGGATGATAAGTTCTTTCTTGTAAAGGGTACTCCCAAGACCAACAGCTACAGCTCCGGCCGCAATATATTCAATAGCCATAATAAGCGAAAGACCTCCTGTGGCTAAAATCTCAAGTTCTGGTAGAGGTCCCCTCAGTTCCCTGATATAAGAGGGATTCATCTCTCTGGCAGGAAACAGTTTCACCACATCAGAACCAAGACGATAAGCCTCATAAAGCTCTGTAGGAGTCAGCCCAGCCAAAACAAGCATCTTGTCCGCCTTCTTCACCTCTTCGATAATCTCCCGGTTAAGAATTGGACTCACCACAAAATCTGCGCCCACCTTCACTGCCTCTTTCGCCTGTTCCCGAGTAAGCACCGTTCCAAGACCCACGGCCATCTCCGGAAACATCTCTTTGACACGTACCACCTCTTTCAATATCCCCGGAATAGAGAGTGTAAACTCCATAATCCGACACCCAGAAGCAAGAGTCGCTCGAGCAAGATCCAACGCATATTCAGCATCAATCCCTCTTACAATGGGAAGAATTCTCTCCTCTTTCAAAAGAGAAACCGTGTCTTTCGCTTTCATCATGGCCACATCCTCCTTGATTCGTTTCGATTTAGTCTCCGGTTTAGTCCTGGACCTGAAATACTCCAAGCCCACGAAAACGCTGATATCGTGCCTGTAACAACTTCGGAATACTGATTTTCACTAGCTCATCCAGATGCCGAAGAAGGGCCTTTCGAACAATAGCCACCATTTCCTCCGGCTGACGATGAGCTCCTCCGACTGGCTCTGGAAGAATCTCATCAATCACTCCAAATTTCAAAAGCTCAGAAGCTGTCAGTTTCAAAGCCTCCGCAGCTCGTGGTCCCTTAGATGCATCATGCCAGAGAATAGAAGCACAAGACTCTGGAGAAATGACCGAATAAATCGAATTCTCAAGCATCAGTACCCTATCAGCCACCGCAATAGCCAGAGCTCCTCCGCTTCCCCCTTCTCCTATAACTGTTGCGATAATCTGGGTTTTGAGAGCAGACATCTCAAACAAGTTTCTGGCAATAGCCTCACCCTGACCTCTCTCCTCTCCCTCCATACCAGGATATGCTCCTGCCGTATCCACAAACGTCAACACCGGAAGGCCAAACTTCTCAGCCAATTTCATCGCTCGCAGGGCCTTGCGATACCCTTCCGGTTGAGGCATACCAAAGTTTCTATAAAGTTTATCCTTTGTTCCTTTTCCCTTTTCCTCACCTATCACCACACAACGGTAATTTCCCAACGTAGCAAAACCCGTAATAATAGCCGGATCATCTCGAAAATTTCTATCTCCATGTATTTCAAGAAAATCATCAAAAAGTTTATCTCTATAGTCAGAAAAAATAGGCCTTTCCGGATGTCGGGCTACAAGTGAAATCTGCCAAGGGGTCAAATTTTTATATGTCATCTCAAGCATATACTGGAGTTTTCGCTCCATTTCCCGAAGCTCAACAGAAAAATCACTATCCAAATGCTTTTTGAGTTCGGCTATTTTTTCTTCCATCATCTGGATAGGCTTTTCAAAATCCAAATAATATTTCCGCATCTCCGCACCCCTTTTCTCGTTTTTCCCAAAAAAATAGACTGTTATATGATAAGAGCAATAAAGAATTTGGTCAAGTTTTCAAAGAGAAAAACCATTCCTGTTGACACCAGAACCAACCATAATCTGTCCGAATCATTCTTGTCATATCCCAATTTCAATTTAACCAGAGACAATCCAGCAAAACATCACTTCTCTCTCAGAACCACTTTTTCATGCTCTCTTCTTTCATAAAAAAAGAGGGAGAAAAATCTCCCTCTTCCTACTTTCTTTTTCTCCTGAGTTATATCTTCCAGGGATTTTTTCTTGAAAACATTTCCATCGGAAGACCAAAAAGTTTGATAAATCCCTTGGCATCCTTCTGATCATAGTTACTTCCAGCCTCAAATGTAGAAAGATTGGTATCATACAAAGAACGCTCAGATTGTCTTGACACAACCAGACAATTTCCTCGATAGAGTTTCATCTCCACCGTTCCCGAAACAACTTCCTGCGTCGCATCAATAAACCTCTGAAGTGCCAAACGAAGAGGATGATACCACTGACCATAGTAAATCATCTCACTGAACTTGAGTTCTATCATCTGCTTATAGTGCATGGTATCCCTTTCAAGAGTAATAGCCTCCAAAGCCCTGTGGGCCTCAATAAGAAGTGTACCACCCGGTGTTTCATAAACCCCACGAGATTTCATACCCACAAGACGATTTTCCACCACATCCACCACACCTACCCCATGTCGCCCGGCTATCGTATTGGCTTCCACGAGAAGTTTCACCCCATCCATTTTCTGACCATTGAGAGCTACAGGGACCCCTTTTTCAAAGGTGATAGAAACCACTTCCGCTTCATCCTGAACAGTAAAGGGATCCTTGCCCATCACAAACATAGAACTATCATAGGTCCTGGTCACATCCTCAAGAATCCCTCCCTCATAGGAGATATGATAGAGATTGGGATCCATACTATACGGCTTTTCTTTCGTTACAGGAACAGGAATATTATGCTTTTCTGCAAATTCAATAAGTTCACTGCGGGAGGTAAAAAAGTTGTCTTCCTTCCAGGGAGCAATAATCTTCAAATGAGGAGCAAGTGCCCGATAGGTAAGTTCAAAACGCACCTGATCATTACCTTTGCCTGTAGCCCCATGAGCCACCGCATCAGCCTTTTCTTTCAAGGCTATCTCCACCTGCTTTTTGGCAATAATTGGACGTGCCAGGGAAGTTCCCAGAAGATATTTATACTCATAGGTCGCATTGGCCTTAATAGCGGGAAAAACAGCCTCTTCTACAAACTCTCTTTTCAAATCTTCGATATACACCCTGCTTGCCCCTGTCCGAAGAGCCTTTTGCCGGATAGCCTCCCAGTCTTCATGCTGTCCCACATCAGCCACATAGGCGATAATCTCAGCATTATATTGCTCTTTAAGCCACGCAAGAATAACCGACGTGTCCAACCCACCAGAATAAGCAAGAACTATTTTCATAAGTATTCCTCTCAGTATTGATACTCAACAAAGGTAAGTTCAGCGTTGTCAATGATACGTTTCACCACATCCTTGGGAGAACGAATATAAAGTTTGTGACCATGGGCATCATTGTACTTCCCTGTCATAATAAGCAAACTAATCGCAGCCGAATCAATATAGTGCACATCACTAAAGTCAAATACAAAATACGAAATCTTCCCACCAGCCACATCTTTTTCAATATCACCTTTGATGTTATTCAAGAAAAAAATGGTAAAATCGCCGTGAACGCAGTAAATGGCGGCATTGTTTTCAATTTTGCGTTCATACTGCATACACTACCTCCCACAGTCTTTTCAACTCATATTATACGGCAAAATTTTTTTTTAGCAATAATTTTAGCCAGAAATTTTTGTTATCCTTTCTAAACCACCCATATACGGACGAAGCACCTCAGGAACAAGCACACTCCCATCCGCCTGCTGATAGTTTTCAAGAATAGCCACTACTGTTCTTCCCACAGCCAAACCTGAACCATTCAAGGTATGAACATACTCTATCTTGCCTGTTGACTCGCGACGGAATCGGATTTGTGCCCGACGAGCCTGAAAATCTCTACAATTTGATACGGAAGAGATCTCCCTGTATCGATTCTGGCCAGGAAGCCATACCTCCACATCATAGCATTTTGCCGCTGAAAAACCCATATCTCCCTGAGAAAGTACCACAACACGATGAGCCAGTCCCAATTTCTTGAGGACTTTCTGAGCCTGCTCCACCATCTGCTGATGTTCCTTCTCAGAATCCTCAGGACGACAAAATTTCACCAGTTCCACCTTGTTAAACTGGTGCTGACGAATAATTCCTCTGGTATCCTTCCCATAACTTCCTGCTTCCCTGCGAAAGCTCGGAGCATAGGCTGTTATCCTTCTTGGCAAACTCTTTTCCTCAAGGATCTCATTCTGATAAATGTTAGTGAGTGGCACCTCCGCCGTCGGATTGAGATAGAGATCTTCTCCCTCCACATGATAAAGATCATCCT
>JBKBIS010000280.1:0-2032 GCA_046294145.1 Brevinematales bacterium
AGGGATTGTGCCGTCAGCACGTTGGTATGAGCCAGTGGGTTTTCTTTCGTTGGCCTATTTGGCGATTTTTCTGGTGATTCTTTTGCCAATTTTGTTTAGTTTCATGCTTTCGGTGTATGATATCCGAAACTCGAATATTCGTATTGTTCTCAATAGAATAGGCATCAATATTTTTGCTCTTCCTTTTGCTTTTCCTGATTTGTTCAAAGGATTAGATAACTATTTGAAGCTTATTCAGGACAAAGACTTTATAGGCACGTTTATTCGTTCTATTATCTGGACAGGGGTGAATGTGTTTTTTCACGTTTCGATTGGTATCTGGTTGGCTACTCTTTTGAATAGAAAACTTCCTGGCAAGTCTATTTTCTATGTACTTCTGATTCTTCCCTGGGCTATTCCTCAGTATATTGCGGCTACGACATGGAAGGGTATGTTTAATGCTCAGTTTGGGATTGTGCCAGCTATTTTTGAGGTTATAGGGGTTCATGATACTCTGAGGTTTGCTTTTGGACTTCAGGATATATCCTGGATTGCTAATCCCTATCTCAACTTTGCAGCCTGTATTTTGGTGAATATCTGGCTTGGTTTTCCCTTTATGATGATGATTGCCCTTGGTGGGCTTCAGACGATTTCTTCGGATTATTATGAGGCGGCTGAGATTGATGGAGCTTCAGGCTGGCAAAAGTTCAACTATATTACTCTCCCCCTTCTTATGCCTATTATGATTCCAGCTATTATTTTGGGGACAGTATGGACCTTTAATATGGTGAATATTATCTATATATTTGCTGATGCAGGACGTGTTTCAGAAGAAGCTCATATTCTGGTAACCAAGATGTATGTGGATGGTTTGCAGTACTTCAGGTATAGTTATGCGTCAGCTATTGGAGTGTTCATCTTTATTATTCTGACGCTTTTTGCTGTGCTGTATATGAAAGTGACGGTGAAGGAGGATTAAGATGGCTCCTGCAAAGAAGGGAAAGAAAATGATTGATCGATCCTTCTTCTTTGATAGGAAGGATTCGACATCGACACTTATTTATGTGTATATCAGCCTGATTATCATGTCCATTATCTCGGCATATCCTATATACTATATTTTTCTTTCTTCGATTACTCCAGGTGATAAAATCATGCCTGATCCTTTTAGTTTCTGGCCTGATCAGGCAACTATCCAGAATTATATTGAGGCATTTAGAACCAAGCCAATTGGTTTGTGGATGTTGAACTCGCTTATTGTGTCTTTGATTTCTACGTTGGTGGCTGTGATATGCGCTCTTCTGGCTGGTTATGGGCTTTCGAGGTATCGTTTTCCTATGCGCTGGCCATTGATGATTCTTCTTCTGGTGACCCAGATGTTTCCTGCTCCTATGATTTTGCTTCCCCTCTATATTCTGATGGGAAAATTAGGACTTATGAATCATTTGATGGCCCTTACTGTTCCGTATGTGGCAACATCTATTCCATTTACCACCTGGCTTGTGAAAGGTTTTTTTGACACCATTCCACGGTCGCTTGAGGAGTCCGCTTATATTGATGGTGCCGGGGTGCTCACCACCTTTTTCCGCGTGGTTATGCCACTGGTGCAGCCTGCGATTGCGGTGAGTGCTATTTTTACCTTCCTTGGTTTCTGGTCAGAGTATATTGTTGCCCGAGTGGTGATTATGAGTGAAAAGTTTTATACGCTTCCTCTGGGTCTCATGCTTTTCCGTGGCGAGCACAATACCAAGTGGGGGCAGTATTCTGCAGTCGCTCTGGTGACGACGATACCTGTGCTTGTTATTTTCATTTTGCTTTCGAAGCAGATAGTAGGTAATCTTACGTTAGGATCTTTGAAGGACTAATTTTCTCTGTTTGTGCAAAAAAGAGAGATAAAAAGGCGCTACCTATGGTAGCGCCTTTGTTTTTTCTTTTGAAAGTTTAGCTTGAAGAGGTTTTTTCAATGGAAAGGTAATAGGATACTTAGAATTTTCTTGTGAGGTTGTATTCTAAGAGTTCCTCAAGAGATTTTTTGTATGTTTCTGAGACGGGG
>JBKBIS010000281.1:0-2022 GCA_046294145.1 Brevinematales bacterium
GCTATGGCAGAGGGAATGGCCTTTGGGCTTCCTGGTGTTTCTTTTGATCTGGAAGCTCTCAAGACGTATTACCCACAAGGGGTTATAAAAACACCATGCTTTGATATCCAACAGTTTGCAGAAAACGTTCTTCGACTTCTTGATGATTCTCACCTGTATGCCAAACTCTCAAAACAAGCCATAGATCTTGTTACCAACGTGTGGGATAGCGAAATTCGAAATAGACAACTTCTTCATCATGTTCTTGTCTTACTCGAAAAAAACTATGAAAAAAAACAATAAAGAAAACCTTACAAAGACATTTTCACCCCTTTCAGACAAGTCGCTACACCCATGACGTCCTGATTTTTCTCCATAGACATATAAAGATTTTATGTAATTATTTTGAAATATTTTTACAATCTTTGCATATAATTGACAATTGTCTCAAGAATTTTTTCTTTCCAGCCACGAATATCTCCTTCTACCAGGCACCCTGCTGCTTTTGTATGCCCCCCTCCACCAAATTCTCTGGCAAGTGCACTCATATCGTAGTTTCCACGAGTACGAAAACTCACCGAAATTTTTCCTTTCTCCTTTTCTTTAAGAAGCACATACACCACCACCCCCTTAATCAGGGCCAAATATTCCAGAAGACCTTCGGTATCAAAACAGTTTGTATCCTTCATGTCCTCAAAAGACACATAGCCTATACAGAGTTTACCATCGTGATGAAGTTCAAGATGTTCCAGAAGCCTCTGAAGAAGCAAGAGATATCCAAAGGGACGATTCTGATAGATATACTCAAGGACGATTGTTTGAGAAGCCCCATTTTTTAAAAGTCTGGCAGCCATTTTGTAAACCCCCGGAGAAGCATTCGAAAACCGAAAAAAACCCGTATCCGTAGCCAGAGATAAAAAAAGAGCCTGAGCTATTTCTCCTTTTGCCCTGCCTCCCAACCATCTCACAAGCATCTCCCCCACACTGGAGGCAGTGTCATCAACCCAGTTCAGAGAACCAAAAAAGGTATTGTCCTTGTGATGGTCAATATTCACTATTACAGCCGAACCAAGCCAGGACTGGATTTTGCCAATACGAGAGATATCCCCACTATCCAGAACGAAAGCCACATCGACAGAAGGAACAGGTTTGTCTTCCTGCCATACCACCACTCGTGATGTTTCCAAAAGAAAAGTATATTTTTGATCAAGAGGTTCTTCAAGGGCAAAAACAACCTCTTTTCCAAGATGCTTCAAAAACATGACTAATGCCACGCTACTTCCCACAGCATCCCCATCAGGACGAACGTGCGTCGTCACCAAAAAGCGACGATAACGGCATACAAGCCACCAGAGGCAAAAAAAGAAACCATAAGGATAATGCTTAAACGTCGTTTTCTTCTTTTGAGACATGATCCTCTTCCTCTGGCTTCACCTGTTTCATTGCCTCTTTGATCTTCTGTCCCATTTCATCCGCAATAGCCATTGCTTTTGACAACTCAAAAGAAAGTTTTGGTGCATACCTAAGCCGTAAACCCTTGCTCACTATAGATGAGATATAACCAGCTGAAGATTCCAGGGCCTCGAATGTCTTTAAGTTGTCTGATTTTTTTTCTCCATATATACTTACCACAACCTTAGCATGGCGCATATCCTCACTCATATCTACCTCAAGCACAGAAACCATACTGGTAAGCCTTGGATCTTTCACCTCAGTCATGATCACTTCAGCAATTTCTTTCATCAGTGTCTTATTAAGCCTTTCAAGTCTTCTCCGTGTTGCCATACATTCTCCCCGGGACTATTTCTTCACCTCTTCTCGCTTGTAACACTCCACGATGTCCCCTTTCTTGAAGTTTTCATAGTTGACAAAAGACATACCACATTCAAAGCCTTCCTGGACCTCACTCACGTCATCTTTGAAGCGCTTGAGAGCAAGAAGCTTACCAGACCAGACAAGAACCCCCTCGCGATAGATGCGTACCTCTTCAGAACGTCGAATAAATCCCTGAGTAACATAACAACCTGCCACTTTCCCAACCCC
>JBKBIS010000282.1:0-1988 GCA_046294145.1 Brevinematales bacterium
ACTATAAGAAAGCTGAGTATGAAAAATCTGAACATATTTCCATCCTCCATATCTTCCTGCTGGTCCTCCAATAGCTCCAAAACCACAGAATTGAATCTGACAGTTATTGATTAGAAGATACTGGATGTCCTGGAAGTTGATACCAAACTCATCAAGATGATGAATGAAAAGATTTTGGAGAACAATATGATGGGCAGGTTTTTCAAGAATCTCTATTCCATCTCGGCATAATTGTCCTGAAACAGAAGTGATTTCTATATCCTCGATACGGACATAACTTGCACCGGAAAGATCAAAAATGGTAGCTAAATTTTCCTTGCCAGAAAGAATAGTTCCATTTTCTCCTTTTATTATCACCCAAGCATCAGGTTTTCCTGAGGGTACTGTAATCCTATCTTTTTCATAGTCGGCAAGAATATACTTCCCTTTTTGAATAATGAGGGTATCACCAGGTTTCAGTTTTTTGGCTCCATAGGCGGGACTGGCCCAGGGAAGTTTTTCTGTCCCAGGATTGGTATCCTTTCCCACAGGAGAAACATAATACACCCCACAGAAAAGCAACGTTTTCAGTGAAAAAGAAATGAACACTCCTATGCTGACCACAATGAATCCTTTTTTTTTTCATATATACCCTCCTTTCAGGGTATGAGATGATTGTACTTTGTTATTTTTTGTCAATTTTCAAGAGATAAGGCCGGCATATGCCAGCCTTATCCTTACTTTACTATTTTTTTCAAGAGTTCGAGATCCAGCTCAGGATAAAGGGGAAAACGAGAGAGAAGATCTATCACACGCTTTTGAGAGGTTTGTTTCACAGAATCGGAAATCTCATATTTGGCTTTACTGGGCCCATTGTCTTTTTCTGAAAAGGCTGGTTTCACTGCCTGTAACACATTGGCAATAATATCAGCAATTTCTTCCATATCTTTTTCTTTCATACCCAGAGTTGTTACGGCTGGCGTTCCAATACGAAGACCACTGGTATACCACGGACCATTGGGATCAAAAGGTAGAGAATTGCGATTCAGGGTTACCCCACATTCCCGGAGAGCACTTTCGGCTTGTCGGCCAGTAATACCTGTTTTAGCCACATTCACCAGAAAGAGATGGTTATCAGTGCCTCCAGTCACGATTTCCAGCCCTTGCTTTTCGCAGGCTTTCGCAAGAGCCTGGGCATTTTTGACAATCTGAGAGGCATACGTTTTGAATGCCGGTGAAAGAGCCTCTTTCAAAGCCACAGCCTTGGCAGCCATTACATGGGGCAATGGTCCACCCATCACAAGAGGACATCCCTTGTCAAGAGCGTCAGCAAACTCCTTTTTGGCCATAACCATCCCACCACGAGGTCCGCGAAGGGTTTTGTGAGTAGTAGTGGTTACTACATGAGCATATGGAATAGGATTGTACTCTCCCTCAAAAACCCCACCAGCCACAAGACCAGCAAAATGGGCAATATCTACCATCAAAACAGCACCTACCTTGTCTGCAATTTCTCTCATACGCTTGAAGTTGATTTTTCTTGGATAAGCACTATAGCCCGCTAAAAGAATAAGTGGTTTTATCTCCTGGGCCTGTTTTTCGATGGCATCATAATCTAAAAGACCTGTTTCACGATTTACGGCGTAACTATAAACCTCAAACATTCTGGCAGAAACATTGTATCGATATCCGTGAGTGAGATGACCTCCAGAATAGTAATCAAGACCAAGTAAACGCTGATTGCCTAATCTTTCTTTGAGTTCTTTCCAGCAAGAATAGCAAGTAGGAAACAAGACCTCATTTAGAAGGGATTGCGACAGGATGGTTTTTGCCATCCTGCTTTTGGTCTTACTCTGGTAGGAAACAAGACCTCATTTAGAAGGGATTGCGACTTGACCCAACACAGTTACATGTTGGGTCAATACAAAAACCGTAGGAAACAAGACCTCATTTAGAAGGGATTGCGACACGGGCTCCGAGCTTCCTACCTTCTTCAAATACGGTAGGGT
>JBKBIS010000283.1:0-1963 GCA_046294145.1 Brevinematales bacterium
GGATAGCCGGGTAGTCTTCGAGAGAGGTGTCAATGAGTTTTGGTGATACCTCGATACGAATGGCAGGGATACCCTTTTCTCCGTAAAACCAGTCAATTTCGCAACCTGATTTAAGGTAGTTTGCACTATCTTGGATGGCTCTGTATCCTTTCCCGATGGTCTTTGCTACCCAGTGGGCAAGCTGGACAAGGTGAGTATTGGTTTGCTGGGTTTTTGTGTAGCCCCATGGGTACTGGATAGTCCTGCCCGGGGAGTGAAAAGAGATGGCTAAAGAAAGATGAGTGGAAGAGACAAATTGATCGAGTGCCTTTGTTTCTGGTTCACTCATTGGGGTTTTCCCACTATAGTAGGGATGAGTGGGATCATCTGAGGTTTTTTGCCATTGATAGGAGAAATTTCTGTTGAGGTCCACGCCAGAGGTATAGACAGAGGGTCGTCTCTCTTCTGGAGGAAAATACCTGTTTTTTCTATTGCTGGCATAAAAAACAGGAATTACTCTCATATAGGCGAACCCATCAGGGTTGAAAATGGGCAGAACATAACAGGAAAGAGAGAGTTTCTCGGGATGAGCAGCGAAATATTCCGCTAATCGCATAGGTATTTCTTGGGCATGCCATTCAATCGGATGGGCACTTCCCATAAGAAAAATGGCTGATGGGGTAGGGTGAAGAGGTTTTATCTCTATCATCCAAAGATCACGTCCTCCATGGCTTTTGCCTATGGAAAAAACCCTCACAGTGGGAAAATTTGTGAGAAAATGAATGCGTTTCTCATACTCTTCCAGATTAAACAGTTGTCTAAGTGAACTATAGACATCTGCCCACCCGAAGAGAGTGGGCAGAAGAAAAATCCAGAAAAGTTTACGCATGAGAATGGTTTTTGAACAGGATAAGTATTCCCCACGCTATCAGCGGAAGAAGAAGCACCTGAAGGAAGGCGCTAAGAAGACCTACCTTGAGTGTGTTCCATGCCCAGAGGAGGAATTCTCCCTGATAGGTGTGGAAAAGCAGGTTATATCCCAGAAATACCATGCGACCAGCCACAATAGCCACGAAAATACTCAAAAAACTATTCCAGCGTGCCTTTTCACGAAGAGAACCAGCCACAAAGCCGTATGTCCCGATTTCCAGTGTCATGACAGGAAGAAGAGAAGGCAAAGGCATGCCAGTAAGAAGAGTATTCAAGGCTGGTGAGAGAAGTCCAGCGAGAAGTCCTCCTTTCTGTCCATACACAAGCCCTGAAAGTAAAATCACCCAGTGCATAGGAAGAACAGCCCTCACATTCCAGTGAAAGAAGTGCCCTAAAAGGGGAACCAGAACAGCCATGGCCCAGAAAAATGCCTCTCCTGCCCACGTTTGCCAGTTTTGGAGGGGCAGGGGAAAAGGGATAGTGAGAGAACGACTTTCTTTTTCCATAATAGACCTCCGATGATTGTTGCCTTGCCATCAATAGGCTCAGAATGGATCCCAGTCAATATCAGCAAAATCTTCTGGTTTTGTTCTTTCCCAACGGGGGTGAAGAAGGGAAAACCACTGATCTGGATATTTGCGGATGTATTCTTCATAGCGGCTATTGATGTAGGTCATGATCTCATGGACATCCCGATCAAAATCGGATGTTTTTGGATGGATATAAGGAGCTTCAAAGGTGAAGCGATAGCGCCCGTTAGGTTCTCTGATGCTAAAAGCCATAACGATGGGAGCCCCATATCGAAGATGAAGTTTGGCAGGACCATCAGCCGTAGCACTTTGTTTTCCAAAGAAAGGAACAAATATGGGTTTGAAATAGTAAGTTTGATCAGCGAGTACACCAATAATACCATTGTCTTTCAGATGTCGAACGATTCCTTTCATATCCCCCACTTCATTGTAGAAACACTTGATTTTCCCCCATTTTTCGCGGATAAATTTGAGCCACGCATCAGTGAAAGGGTTGAACTGTCGGTTGATAATCACAGCGAGAT
>JBKBIS010000284.1:0-1937 GCA_046294145.1 Brevinematales bacterium
ACAATCTTCTCCATGTCGATTAGCTGCATAAACATCGCATCTACATGCTGCAAAAGGGCTATACGGTTAGTTTTTTTCTCCTCATTTTGGTCCATAACCAGTACTTCATTAAAAAAACGATCAACCACTGGACGGAAACTGGTGAGAATTCCTATAGCGAGGGAGTAGTCCTTTTGGTTAAGGGCCCTTTCATAGTCTGGAAGACTTTTTATGTAAGCATCGTGCAAGGCTTTTTCGGCTGTTTCTGTGAACTTATCGGTTTTGAGAGGAAACATCTGAAGACCTTTGATGATATTTTTGACACGACGGAAGGCTACAGCAAGATTCTGGAAGTTTTCTCCAGAGCGAGCGGTATGGATAGCACTTACACGACAGAAGACATCATAGATATCTTCGACAGCCATAGCAATACCTGCTTCAATTTCATCGTGGGCAAAGCCATATTCTCGGAAAACTGTTTTGACACGTGTAGTGATAAAATCAAAAACTCGCTTTTCATATTCCTCTTGAGAGAGGGCAAGGTAGGGCTTGTAAAGTTCAAGTACATCTCGGTAAAGGTCTCGAAGGGGAAGATGAAGTTTTTTCTCAATCAGAATACGGATAATACCGAGGGTCTGACGTCGAAGGGCGAGAGGATCACGGGAGCCTGTTACTTCATACCCTTGAGCGTATAGGGCAAAGAGGTTGTCCAGTCTGTCAGCAAGCGAGACCAAAATACCCTCATTGAGAGAGGGAAGACTATCCCCGCTGAACTTTGGCCAGTAGTGTTCTTTGATGGAAATAGCTACATTGATCGGTAATCCATCGTGAAGTGCATAGTAGTAACCGATAACTCCCTGAAGTTCTGGGAATTCATATACCATATGGGTAACCAGGTCAGTTTTGCAAAGGTGAGCAGTCAGTGTAGCTAGCGGGATATCCTTTTCCATGTTCAGATAGTGGCCAAGGATACTCACCAGTTTCTCGAGGCGTTCGGTTTTATCTTTGAGAGAACCAAGATTTTTAGCAAATGATACCTGGGCTAAATCCTCAAGACGACTCTCGAGGGTACGTTTTCTGTCTTCGTCGAAAAAGAATTTTCCATCGTTGAATCGTGCCCGGATCACTCTTTCGTTACCGGCTACAATGGTTTCATTGGGATGTGTATTGGTGACAATGAGAAAACGGTTGACAAGGCTTCCATCTTTTTTCTGGAGAGGGATAAACTTTTGATGTTCTATCATCTCTGAAATAAGAACTTCCTTTGGGAGTTTGAGAAATTCTTCTTCAAAGCTTCCCACTGCCATTTCAGGGTACTCAGTGAGACTGACAAGGGTATCGAGAAGTACTTCATCACATATAGCTTCTACATCGATAGTTTCGGATGCAGCGGTAATCTCTCTGGTGATAATCTCTCGTCGTATTTTGTGATCCACAATCACAAAGTGTTTTTGAAGGGTTTTTTCGTACTCAGAGGCGGATGGTACGACAAAGGATTGTAGCCCAGAAAGGGTTCTATGACCGTAACTCTTATTGGCTGCGGTGAGATGTCCCCATTTAGCGGGAATTACTCTATCATCTAAAAGGGCACATAACCAGCGTACAGGTCTCACAAAACTTATCTCATAGGTGGCCCATCGCATGGATTTGGGAAAGCGAAGACTAAAAAGTAGTCTGGGGAGCACACGTTCAAGAACAGTGGATGCTGATTCTCCACCTTCTTCTTTTTCATAGAAGAGATATATTCCACCACCGACTTCTCGTTGAGTGATATCCTTTTCTGTGATGTTGTTTGCTCGAAGGAATCCCTCAAGTGCTTTGGTAGGTTTGCCTTCGCTATCATAGGCGGCTTTGAGGGCAGGGCCCTTTTTTTCTGCCCTTTTTTTGGTGGGTCTGGGTTCCAATCCCTCCGCAAGGAGAACAAGCCATCGTGGGGTACCTGTTTCCTTTATTTCTTT
>JBKBIS010000285.1:0-1936 GCA_046294145.1 Brevinematales bacterium
AGCCAGCCTCAACAGCCTTTTTCTCCTCTTCCTGAGATTTGCCCATACCAGCATAGAGACCATGGTTAATACATGGAGCATAAGCAATGATAATCGAAGGTCCCGGATAAGCCTCCGCTTCCGTTAGTGCCTTGAGGAACTGGGCTTTGTTGGCTCCCATAGCTACCTGGGCAACATAAACATACCCATAACTCATCATCATAAGTCCAAGGTCTTTCTTACGAAAACGCTTTCCACTGGCCGCAAACTTGGCAATAGCCGCTGTAGGTGTGGCTTTAGAAGACTGCCCACCTGTATTCGAATAGACTTCTGTATCGAGCACAAGAATATTGATATCTACCCCAGAAGCAAGCACATGGTCAAGCCCACCAAATCCAATATCATATGCCCAACCATCCCCACCAATAACCCAGAATGATCTCTTCACGAGATAAGAAGAAAGCTTCTGAATCTCTGCCAGGGCTCCTTTCTGAGAACCAACCAGCAAGCGCTTAATCTTTTCAGCCAAAGGATTAGCCTTATCCGCATTAGTTCGGTTAGCCTTCCATTCAAGAAGAGCATCCTTGAGTTCACCAGAAACTCCTTCAGCTACAGCTTGATCAATCAGCTGCTCAAGATACTGTTTCATCTGCATATCAGCAAGTGCCATACCGTAGCCATATTCAGCGTTGTCTTCAAAGAGAGAGTTTGCCCAAGTTGGCCCCTTGCCTTCTGCGTTGGTGCAATATGGTGTAGCCGGGAAACTTCCTCCATAGATAGAAGAACAACCTGTAGCATTGGCAATCATCATGCGATCCCCATAGAGCTGAGTTATCACTTTAATATAAGGTGTTTCTCCACATCCTGCACAAGCTCCACTAAACTCAAAGAGAGGTCTGAGAAACTGACTTTCTTTCACTGTATACTTATTTGTAATAGCCTCTGTCTTGTAGGCCACATTCTTTGCAAAATAATCCCAGCGTTCAATCTCTGACTTCTGCGTCTCAAGGGGTTTCATCACGAGGGCCTTATTGCCCTGCTTACCCGGACATACATCAGCACAGTTTCCACATCCTGTACAGTCAAGCACAGAAACCTGAATACGATACTGGAAATTTTCAAGACCCTTCCCCAGAGCCTTCAGCGTTGTCGTAGCAGCGGGAAGCCCCTTCATCTCGTTTTCATCCAGAAGGAAAGGTCTGATCACAGCATGAGGACACACAAAAGCACACTGGTTACACTGAATACAATTATCAGGCTGCCATTCAGGCACGTTGATAGCAATACCCCGCTTCTCATATTGGGAAGTCCCGGGAGGAAGTGTGCCATCCTCACGACCAACAAAGGCAGACACAGGGAGATCATCACCCTTCAGGCTATTCACAGGAATCACAATCTTTTCAATAATCTCTGGAACATCGCTCTTTGGAGCAGATTTCACAGTGAGATTCTTCCATTCTGGAGACACAGGCACCTGAATCACTTCCCCACCTCGATCCACAGCCGCATAGTTCATATTCACAATCTTGTCGCCCTTCTTGCCATAGGTCTTCTTGATAGCATCCTTCATGTGCTTTACAGCTTCTTCATACGGAATCACAGGCATCAATTTGAAAAATGCTGACTGCATGATAGTATTGATACGTCCACCAAGCCCAATCTCTTCAGCAATCCTGGTTGCATTGATAATATAGAACTTGATGTCGTTTTCAGCCATGTATTTTTTCATATGATCAGACAAATGATTGATCACTTCCTTTTCATCCCAGATACTATTGAGCAGGAAGGTTCCTCCCTTTTTGAGACCCTTGAGCACATCATACTTATCGAGATAGGAAGGTACATGGCAGGCCACAAAGTCAGGGTTGTTCACCAGAAAAGGAAGCTTGAGGGGCTTCTTCCCAAAGCGAAGGTGAGAAACCGTAATACCACCCGACTTCTTGGAATCATAGGCAAA
>JBKBIS010000286.1:0-1923 GCA_046294145.1 Brevinematales bacterium
CATGTTTGCCCTGTGTGTATGGGACAACCGGGTGTGCTTCCTGTCTTTAATGAAGAGGTGCTTCACAAAGCGATCCTGGCTGGACTGGCCATTCAGGCCAATATTGCTGAGTTTTCCAAGTTTGATAGAAAAAATTACTTCTATCCTGACCTTCCCAAAGGGTATCAGATCTCTCAATATGATTATCCCATCTGCCAGAAAGGGGTGATAGAGGTAGTTCTTTCTGACGGTTCTACTAAGAAGATTGGGGTTACCCGTATTCATATGGAGGAAGATGCTGGAAAGTCTATTCACTTAGAGGGGGAACCCTATTCGGCTGTGGATCTCAATCGAGCAGGAGTTCCACTTCTGGAGATTGTTTCTGAACCAGATATGCGTTCCAGCGAAGAGGCATATCTCTATCTCAAGGAACTTCGGAGTATCATGAAGTATCTGGGTGTTTCTGATGTGAATATGGAGGAAGGGAGTCTTCGTTGTGATGTCAATGTTTCTGTTCGTCCCGTTGGACAGAAGGAGTTTGGAACCAAGGTGGAGATCAAAAATCTCAATTCGTTTAACGGTGTGAAAAAGGCGATTGATTATGAGATTGAACGCCAGATTGCCCTTCTGGAGAGTGGAGAGAAGGTGGTTCAGGAAACTCGTCTCTACGATGCAAAGCAAAACAAGACATTTCCTCTGCGAGACAAAGAAGAGGCAAATGATTACCGTTACTTTCCGGAGCCAGATCTTCCTCCGCTTCGGGTGAGTCGTGAACAGGTGGAAAAGATTCGTCAGGAACTTCCTGAACTCCCTCAGCAGAAACGTGAACGCTTTGTAAAGCAGTATGGAATTACGCTCTCTGATGCGGAGGTACTCACGGAAGAAAAAGAGATGGCAGATTATTTTGAGGGTGTGTTGAGGCAGACCAAAATTGAGCCGAAAAAGGTGGCAAACTGGATCCAGAGTGAACTTATGGCTGTTCTCAATGAATTGAACTGGGATATTACTCGACTTGCAAAGGAAAGGGTGTCTGCGGAGAAGTTAGCCGAACTTATGAATCTTATCCATAACAATGTGATCAGTGGCAAAATGGCCAAAGATGTGTTTGCTGAGATGGTAGATGGGGGAGAATCGCCTCTTGCCATTGTGGAGAAAAGGGGACTTAAACAGATTACAGATACGTCAGCTATTGAATCTCTCATTGATGATATTCTGGCTAAAAATCCTAATGAGGTGCAGCGTTACAAAGAAGGTAAGAAGAATCTCATGGGTTTCTTTGTTGGAGAAGTGATGAAGGCTACAAAAGGGCAAGCTAATCCTAGGCTTGTGAATGAGATTCTTCAGAAAAAGTTGGGATAAGATTATGAAAGTGGCTATTATTGGTGGAGGGGGATGGGGAACGGCTCTGGCTCTTCAGATTTGGCGAAATCATGAAGTGAAAATCTGGTCGTATGATCAGTCGGAAGCCGATCTTTTCAATAAAGAGCGAGAGAACGTGTACTATCTTCCTGGTGTGAAATTGCCACAGGATATTGTTTTTACTACGGATGATGCCATCGTTGATGGGGCTGATATAGTGGTTTTTGTGACTCCTTCAAAGTTTTTTCGGTCTGTGGTGAAACGATTTGCTCCCCGTTTGAAATCGCATCAGATTGTAGTGAGTGCTACCAAAGGTCTTGAGTTTCCTTCTGAAAAACGTATGACGGAGATTCTCAAAGAGGAACTTCCAGAATGTGAAAATATTGTGGCACTTTCTGGTCCAACTCATGCAGAAGAGGTGAGCAGGGATGTGCCTACGGCTATTGTGGCGGCTTCTCTCAGAGAGGAGGCGGCAATGCAGGTGCAAAGGGCTTTTTCGACAGAGTTCTTTCGTGTTTATCGCAATACTGATGTGGTGGGTGTAGAACTCTGTGCGGCTATCAAGAACGTGATTGCTATTGCAGC
>JBKBIS010000287.1:0-1899 GCA_046294145.1 Brevinematales bacterium
CCTGGAATAGTCAATTTGTGCTTGAGGAACAAAGAGCCTTTAAGGATATTTCCAATATCATCCTGACCTTGCGGCAAAAAAACTATTGGCCCTAAATTATAACACTCCAAGAAGCTCATAAATACGAATTCGACCATTCTGGTAAGGATAGAAATCAAGTTCTCTCACAATAACCCTATCTCTCACCTTCTGGTAAGTAAACTCACTCATGATAACATTTGTTTGATAGGTCTTGTTTTCATCCTGAAGTTCTTCAGTAAGAATCATGGGATCACCTATACCTGTATAGTTTTTCTTTTTCTGGGACCCGATATTGCCAATGGTAATCACCCCTGTATTCAATCCAATACCAATATTGATTGGCTCTTTACCCTCCCGTACGAGATGAGAATTGAACTCTTTGAGTTTTTCTACCATTCTGATGGAAGCAAGACAGGCCTGATAAGCATGGTCTTCCACAGGAAGCGGAGCCCCCCAAAAAGCTACTATCGCATCTCCAATATATTTATCCAGAGATCCTTTTGTATCAAGCACAATATCTGTCATCTGAGAGAGATACTGGTTTAAAAACTCAATCAATTCCGTTGGTTTCATCCCTTCAGAAAGCGTAGTAAACCCACGAATATCAGAAAAAAGCATGGTAACTTCCCTTTCTACTCCACCCAATTCTACGAGAGAGGGATCTTCCACAAGGATATTCACCAGGTCTGGGCTCACATAACGAGAAAAAGTAGCTTTTATAAGCCTCTTTTCCCGCTCCTCTGTCAAAAGAATATACACTTCACCCAAAACAAGGTACAGAATTCCCGCCACAAGTGGGAGAAATGTTACCACTATCCATCCCATCCTGAAAAAGAGAAGACCCACTCCAATGGGCATAAACAGAGCAAAAACAAGAGCAACAATCGTCGTTTTCAGTCCTCGAGAAAGAAGCACCTGCAAAACAATAAGCCAAACCACAAGAAAGATAAATTCCAACCACCAGGGAACATCGGCTAAAAATTCACGGTTGAGAATCGTACCCACTCCATACGCTAAATGATCCACACTAAAAAGGGATCCCAACGGAGAAGAAAACTTATTGGCAGCTGTACCCTCAGATCGAATACCAAAGAGAAGAATACTCTGCTTGGGAATACCTGCTCTAAAAATATCCTTAAGAGAAATAGTTCTCAGATATTGATACTGTCCTTGACTCTTGTAGTGAATTCTCATCCTATAGTATTTGTCTACTGGAATAACAATATCAACCACTCTATCCCTCAATTTTGCTTTTGGAAGCACAATCCTTCCCGGCATAATACGAAGATCCTCGAGTCTTACTCCCGTATACATCAAAGTCATCATCAAAACCGCAGAAGGATACACCACATTGGTCAAACTCCCATTTTTCTTATAGGAGACTACTGCAAAAAGAGGGACTTTATACATGATTTCTTCTTCGCCTTCAAGGTTGAGATACCCCATGTACCCGACACGTCGAAGATATTCAGGGGATGGAACTGTATACGATGCATACCTGCTCAGAGACAATGGATAGGGGAAGGCAATCTCAAATGGACGCATGAACTTTGCTTCATCAGACTCATAATCAAGAAGTTCCCCCTTCTCCTCCAGACGAAAATCCATACCCACAGGAAGAGGATACCCATCAAGTTTAGTCACGAGTTCCTTTTCTGCTGCTCCATAAAAGGGAATGTTGAAAAAAAGCGTTGCTGGCCGTTTTGTCTGATCCAAAGAAAGAAAATAATCCAGTACAGAAGCCCACACAGCCCCAGGTAAGGGATAACTTTTATAGTATTTGATAGATTCTTCATCAACGGACACAATATAGATATAACGATAAAACTCCGACTGAGCCGACTGGCGCTGGGCTATCCCCTCACCTGTTAAACTACC
>JBKBIS010000288.1:0-1878 GCA_046294145.1 Brevinematales bacterium
GGTATTCCTTTTCCCTTGAGATAACCCGCCCATCCCAGAAGAGAGAAAAGCTTCGCTTTCGCCTCTGGACTCTGCACCACCACATATCGCAAGGGTTGAAGATTACGAGCTGATGGAAGAAACCGAAGAGTTTCCATCCAGGTTTCCACCTTTTTCACAGGAATACTCCTTGCCTCTTCAAATCTGCGAAAACTACGACTTTTGCGAACAAGAGAACGAAGATTCATTGCCCTTCCCCCAATATCACAAACTTATATTTATCCCCACAGAAACCTGATACAGGGATTTCTCCTTATTGATAGCAAAAGCATCTCCCTTCATCATAAGTCCTGTCATGGCAAAAAAAGAAACAGATGGATCAATGTTCAAGACTGTTTGAATAGCAAACTCATGTCCCAACAGGTTTCCATTTCCATAAAGAGGAACCAACGTAATATCCGTTTTCTCAAAACGAGAAAGTATACCATATATCACAGAAAGAAGGAACCTATCACGCTTCTCCCTCCACGTTATTTTTCCCTGGATCATCCAGAGATTTGCGATGGAATGAGCAAAAACCACAGGCCCTTCTATCCGTCCCAAACCAGAAAAACGATTCCACCCCTGAGAGGAAGAATTTTCTCCTGAAGCAGCAAGAAAACACAACATCCCCTGCAAAGAAGCATTTTTTTTGCCCAATACAATCTTTTCTTCGGTAGCCCAGGCAGAAACCTTTTCAGGAACAAAGATATTCGTGAGAACTACCTCTCCCATTTCATACCAAAAATGGGCACTATATCCAATCCATGAAGACGCACTTCCCTGAACACCGCCTGCCACATCTACAAGAGTAATACGAAAATTAGTACGCATATCCACACTTCCAGCTATTCCCATCCTGACAAAAGAAAAAAGCCACAATGGAAAACTTGTTGATACACCTGTATAGAGACGATGATTGGTAAGTGTGGAAGCTGGACGATTACTTTCTACCCATTCAGTGAATCCAGCATAACCCACGAGACCCTCAATACGCATTCCATTCCATAACAGATATCCCCCCAGACCATCAGCACTTTTCTCAAAAAGCCTTCCCTCATCAAGAGAAAATCTATCTCTCCCTAACACCATACCCCAGAGGAGATTTTCTTCATTTCCTTTACTTTCCCAGACAAAACGACGAATTTCCCACGTATTGGTGAGATTTGTCAATACAATGAGAGTATCTTTGAGTATAACATCTATTCCATGATCTCGAGAAAGAAAAAACCTCCCCCTCCCTTCCAATCCATATATCCCATACCCATAGGTAGTATTCTCACCATCATTCAAAATCACATAGATCGGTGTAAGTTGAAATCCAGCATCTCCATACCAACCATAGAAAGAGGAAACAAATAATACAAAACACAGATACTTTCTCATAACCCCTCCCTACAACTTCTGAGGATCACCAAGAAGTCTGGCTAACTCCTCAAGAGACAACTCTTCTCCCAGTAATCCTCTCAAAAGATCCTGCATCTCAGAAAATGTCCGCTCATCCTTAAATTCATCCAGAATGCTCACCACCTCCCTGACTTGTTCTGTATCATCCCACACTTTACCTGCCGAGGAAACACCAACATTCTGTTCACTAAAAAGCTGTCTCCCCAATGCTTCCACACGTCCGGAAACAACGGTGACCCGCATTCCCTGTATAGCATCGTAAGAAACCACCTCTTCTGTCCCACGAACAGAGGCCGTACCCTTTGGCGTCTGCACCCGAAACTCTACCTTCCCTTGAGGTGGTTTTGTATACTTTACCTCCACCGTCCCATTTTTAAGACCTACATCAGTGGAAACATTCTCACCAGCTGTTTTCTCCGTGTAGGTAATAAGTGTCATGGGCTTTACCACACA
>JBKBIS010000289.1:0-1869 GCA_046294145.1 Brevinematales bacterium
GGGTAAGAAGGTTCTGGTTATAGGCTGGCCAGGTTACTTCTTTTCCGTTCAAGTAGTCTACAAAAATTTGACAGAAGAAATGATTGTCAGAGTTTCTGGTAGAATCGGGCAGAAAAAGCTCTACTCTTTGAAGGACACCTTCTTCTTCTTCAAAAAAGATGAGAAACAGGGGATGAGAACATTGCCATCTCATTTTAGTTCTTATGAAGCATCGAACGAAGGGAAGCTATAGCAATACAGAGGGAAATGATTTCCATGGCTTTTTCGATCTCTTTGAGAGAGGGATAAGAAAAGGCCAGACGAATGGAGGTATCCTTTGGATCGTTTTGGTAGGGGAAGGTAGAACCAGCAGGGGTAAGTTTCACACCTGCTTCATGGGCAAGAGAAACCACCATCTTAGCACAGCCAGGAAGAGTATCCAGATTTACAAAGTAGCCCCCTCTAGGGTTAGTCCATCTGGCAATTCCAAGGTTGGCAAACTGTTCTGACAGGGTGCGGACAACAAGGTCTTTTTTAGGACGAAGAATGTCTGCGTGTTTTTTCATATGAGTCTCAAGAGATTCCCTATTCTTGAAAAAGAGAGCATGTCGGAGTTGATTGAGTTTATCATAGCCTATGGTTTGGATGCTATAGTGTTTTTTGAGAGCTTCTAAGTTTTTCTTGCCTGTAGCCACACAAGCTATGCCGCCTCCAGCGAAGGTTATCTTTGATGTTGAGGAGAAAATATAAAACCTATCTTCACAGTGATATTTCGATGCTTCTTCAAAGACGTTTAGAAGGTGATCGCCGGGATAGTCAATATGATGAATAGCATAGGCATTGTCCCAGAAGATACGAAAATCAGGGGCTGCAGGCTTGAGAGTGATAAAAGCCTTCACTACCTCATCTGAATAGGTAATTCCTGCAGGATTGGAGTATTTTGGTACGCAGAAGATACCTTTGATAGAAGGATTGGATTCTACTAAGGAAATGACGGTTTCCATGTCAGGGCCATTGTCACCCAATCGGATAGGGATCATTTCGATACCAAGATGTTCAAGAATCGCAAAGTGTCTGTCATAACCCGGTACAGGACAGAGGAAAGAGATTTTTTCTTCATCTTTCCAGGGTTTGTTTCCCCCTGGAACACCGTACAACATGGCCTGTATAAGAACATCGTACATCAGGTTGAGGCTGGAGTTTCCACCGATGAAAATATTGTTGATGGGGGTGTCCAATATCCAGGAGAAAAGTCGTTTGGTTTCAGAAAGGCCATCTAACACACCATAGTTTCGGCAATCGGTATGGTTCTCGCTTTTGTAGTGTTTTTCATCTACGAGGGAAAGCATGGGAAGAGAGAGATCAAGTTGTTCTGGGCTTGGTTTACCTCTTGTCATATCAAGGTGAAGTTTTTCTTCCTGGAAGGCCTGGTACTGTTTTTCAAGGTTATTGAGAAGTTTTGCTTTCTCCTCAATGGAAAGTTCATAGAGATTGGCTGGCAAGAAAGCCATAGACATCTCCGCTTTCTTTTTTGTCTTTTTATTGTAAGGAAAAAGTTTTTTTTTTGCAAAAAAAGAAGAGAATTTGTTTGCTGATGCTGGACAGGCAATGTTATTCTACTTATTTATCTTTCTTTCGTGATGTATTTCTCAAGGAGTTGGGAGTTGGTTTTGAAAAAAAGGGGAAATAATGGCGTTTATTGAAATATGCCATTGGTATATTTTTTTCTTTGAAATGAACTTTTTTTTTTGATGAAAAAGGCTCTTTGTTGAAAAAAAAATCTCTTTATGCTACAATAAATCCTCAATTTTTTCCCAGGAGGATCGTATGGCAGTAAGGATTGATCAGGACACCTGTATTGGTTGTGGGGTATGTGAAAGTATTTATGCT
>JBKBIS010000028.1:0-11570 GCA_046294145.1 Brevinematales bacterium
TGTGAGTTTCTCAGCAAACTTGAGAAGCCCAATATTGTTGAACATAATTCCTACAGAATCCTGAGAATAACTATGCTTTTCCCATTCCTCTACTATCTCCTCAATAGGAACCAGAGCATGAGACATAGAACCCCCTTTTCATCTCTGTTTTTTCTAAAGAACTGTAACAGTAAAGTTCTCTATGACTGGATTGGCTAGAAGTTTATCAGCTATCTCCTTTGCCTGCTCTTCTACGGTGCTACGGTCTCCCTCAATATCAAGAAGAAAGACTTTACCAACCTGAACAGATGTCGTCTTTTCATACCCCAGATGATGAATAGCACTTAAAATCGCCTTGCCCTGAGGATCAAACACATCTCCTCTGAGAAAAACTTCAACCTTTACCTTCATATCGCATCCTTACTTCTAAAAACTCATATATAGTTTATTGTAGCATAAAGACAGATTTTAAGCAATATTCTGAAAAAGTTTTTTTCTTCTCAAGCCAGAAGTTTTCTTCTCTGTTTGCTTTTTTGAGATTTTTCTCCTTATAATATTTATTATTTTTATACAAAGGAGTTTGCATGGTTAGAACACGTTTTGCTCCTTCTCCTACTGGTCAGCTCCATGTAGGAAATGTAAGAACAGCTCTTTTTGCCTATCTCTATGCCAAAAAACACAAAGGACAATTTCTTCTCCGGATAGAGGATACCGACATTGAACGTTCGGAAGCGGTATATACCACCACACTGATAGATGACCTCAAGTGGCTTGGACTTACCTGGGATGAGGGTCCTGATATTGGTGGATCCTATGGTCCCTATGCCCAGAGTGAAAGACTTGCTATTTATCAAGAGTACGCCCAGAAACTCATCGATGAAGGCCGTGCTTATTATTGTTATTGTACTCCAGAGGAAATAGAAGCCTCAAAGCAACAAATGTTAGCTGAAGGGAAACCCCCTCATTATAATGGCCGATGTCGTTATCTCACTCGCTCCCAAAGAGAAGCCTTTGAAAAAGAGGGGAGAAAGCCAACCATCCGTTTTGTAGCCTATGATCAGGCCTATATTCTCAATGATGTGGTGAA
Source organism: Brevinematales bacterium (assembly GCA_046294145.1). GTDB lineage: Bacteria > Spirochaetota > Brevinematia > Brevinematales > Thermospiraceae > Thermospira. The sequence goes on from JBKBIS010000028.1 coordinate 1,067, forward strand.
GGGAGAAGTGGTTTTTCCCCAGGGAATGGTAGGTGATTTTGTCATCATTCGCTCTAACGGACTACCCGTCTATAACTATGCGGTAGTAATTGATGATTATCTCATGAAAATTACCCACGTTCTCCGAGGAGATGACCACCTCTCCAACACAGTACGACAACTCATGATTTATCAGGCTCTGGGCGCTACCCCCCCCATATTTGGTCATATGGCTCTTGTTCTGGGACCTGATAAACAAAAACTCTCCAAACGCCATGGTGTTACCAGTATTGAGGAATTCCGCCGTTTAGGATATCCCCCAGAGGCTCTTTTGAACTACCTTTCTCTTCTTGGCTGGTCAAGTCCTGATGGGAGAGAAATTCTTTCCATGGAAGAACTAATCAATCTTTTTGATGTGGATAGGCTCTCGTCAAGCCCCGCCGTCTTTGACTATGATAAACTCGACTGGATTTCAAAACACTATATCATCCAGATGCCACTTGCAAAACTCTATGAGATGGCTATACCTTTCTTTGTAGAAACGGGCTGGGTAAGTGAAGAAGAATTGCACGATCCTGCTAAAAAAACCTTCTACATGGGAGTACTCGATCTCATCAGGGGATATTGCCACCGGTTAGCGGATCTCAAAGATCATCTTGTGTATTTTCTTCGAGAAGACTTTCCGATTGAAACAGAAGCCAGGCCCTTCCTCGCCCTGGACACAACCCCACAAGTACTCAAGGCTTTCTATGAAGCCCTCAAAAAAGAGTCTCGTGAGATAGATGAACTGGTTTTTCGTGATATGGCTATGTCCATGATGAAAGAGATAAATGTCAAGGGGAAAAATTTCTTTCTCCCTCTCCGTATTGCGATTACTGGACGTATCTCAGGGCCTGAGATCTATTTCATTCTCCCTCTTATTGGCAAAGAAAAAGCCCTCAAGCGTGTCCAGACACTCCTTGATACCCTCTCACAGGGGTAAGGTATGCCCAGAAAGGTTGTTCTCCTGGGAGCGACAGGGTCTATTGGCTCATCAACCCTAGAGGTGATCCGTCGTTATCCAGAAGAGTTTTCCCTCATTGGACTCAGTGGTCACAGTCAAATCAACAAAATCCGTTCCCTCGTGGAAGAGTTCCACCCTTCCCTAGTATGCCTGCCAGAGATTCCCGAGTGGGCTTCTCTTTACCCATCGACTACCTTTCTCAAAGGAGAAAAGGGACTCAGGGAACTGGCGTCTCTGCCGGCAGCTGATATGATTATCATTGGAATTTCTGGACTTGCTGGCCTTGTTCCTACCATCGAAGCCATCAAAGCTCATAAACACATCCTATCGGCTAACAAAGAAGCCATCGTAGCAGCTGGACCTCTCATCAACCAATGGCTGAGTGAAGCAGAAAAACAGATTATTCCCCTTGATAGTGAACATAACGCCATCTTCACTATCCTCTCCCGATTTCCTCTGAATCGTGTAAAAAGAATCATTCTCACCGCCTCAGGAGGCCCCTTCTTTCATACACCTGCTACGCCAGAAACCACGGTCAACGACGTCCTCAATCATCCTACCTGGAATATGGGAAGTTATATCACCGTAAACAGTGCCACCATGCTCAACAAAGGTTTTGAGGTCATTGAAGCCCATTATCTTTTCCGTTTCCCATTCGAACAAATTGATGTCCTTATCCATCCTCAATCCCTTGTGCATGGTATGGTAGAACTCTCCGATGGCACTCATACCATGGTAGCCTCTCCCAATCATATGAAATACCCTATTGCCATGGCCATGTTTTATCCAGATATTCCTCCACTCGGAGAAAACACCTTTGCCCTAGGAGGAAAAACCCTTGAATTTTACCCTGTTCCTCATGAACGGTTTCCTCTCCTTTCGCTCGCTTATGAAGTTGGCAAAGTGGGCGGACTTTTTCCCCTTGCTCTCAATGCTCTCAATGAAGAGATTGTATCGGCTTTCTTAAAAGGGATAATTCATTTCCTGGACATTGAACACCTCATTCAAAAAGGGATAGAACTCTTCGCATCCACCGAAGAATCATGTCTATCTCTTTCTCTTGATTCGATCTTCCCTGCAGAACAGAAAGCAAGAACCATAGCCCGACATCTTGTGAGTGAATCCTCCCATGCTTCCTGAGATCTCCAAAGACCAAAAGGCAAAACTTGACATCTATCAAAAGGAAATTCTCCTCTGGAATAAAACCACCAACCTCATCGGTCGTTCCACGGCAGAAAACTTCAAAGAAGAACATCTTCTCAATAGTTTAGAAATTCTTCCTTATCTTGAGGGAAATCTTCCCCTCATCGATATTGGCACAGGAGGTGGGCTTCCGGGAATCCCTTTAGCCATCATGCTTTCCCATCGTGAAATTATCCTCACCGAAGTAGATAAGAAAAAACTTGCCTTTCTTCGTTATATAACAGCAAAACTCGGCCTTTCCAATACAAAGGTAGTAGAAATTCTCCCTCATACGGTTTTTGACACTCCATGTGATATTGTCTCCCGGGCATATGGTCCCATCGCTCGTATTCTCACCTGGACCCGTACTCATGCCCCACAGGCAAGACGATACTATCTTCTCAAAGGAGAATTGGTAGCAAAAGAACTGCAAGAAGCCGGAATTTTTCACGCACACATCTATCCCATGACAAAGGGATGCCTCGTTATCTGGGAATAAAATTCTGATGAAACTTTTCCAGTAAAACATATACATAGAAATAACAACAGATAAAGACATCATACTCCTTCCTCTGGTTTTCTCACCAACCAGAAAATCTCAACTAAAAATCCTGTTCTCTACCTTCCTTATTCCACACATCCTCAAAAAATAAGAGAACTTTTTTTTTGCTTTTTCACATTCTCCATATTATAATAAAACCATTCTTTTGAAAGGTGGTATATGTTTCTATGGCTCTCTTTGAGATCCTGATGCTTCTTTGTTTCGGGGCCGCCTGGCCATTTTCTATCTACCGTTCCTATACCTCTACCTCAACTGCTGGCAAAAGTGTTATTTTCCTATGGATTATATGGATAGGATATATCTTTGGCATCTTGAATAAGTTTGTCAGAGGAATTGATATGGCAGTATTTTTTTATATACTCAATTTATGTATGGTCAGTATGGATATTGGTCTTTACTATCGCAATCGACACAAAGAAAAGGAGGTATAATATGCGATTTTCTGGCTTTTTACAACCGGAATTATACTGGTCAAAAATTGAAGTAACCGATCATAGACTTTTACTTAATAGGATGCTCAAAAGTATCTGCCATGAGTTTGCTCTTTCCATGTCAGGTGAAAACATAGAACAAAAAATCCTCGAGAGAGAAGAGGACCGGCTCACCCTTCTGGGAGAATGCTTCTGGGTACCTCATTTTCGTATACCTGATCTTGAAGATCTCATTATTGCAATCGCCTTTCCCAAAAGCCCTCTTCAGATCAAAAACAACGAGATAAGAGGGGTATTTTTGATTCTTACAGGTCCAAGTCGTTCCACCCTTTATCTCAACACCCTCTCAGCCATTGCTTCGATTGTAGGGGATCCGACATTTTGTACAAAAGTACAGGCAGGTCTTGACTTCGAAACCTTTTGTGATTTTCTTGATGAAAGAAACATCCGTATCAAAAAAGATCTCACGCTCAGAGATATTATGTCAACAGATATTCATGTGGTAAATGAAAATCAAAATCTTGAAGAGGTCCTTGATATCTTTGTAAAGTATCAATTAAGTTATGCTCCTGTTGTCAATGCTCAAAATGACTTTATCGCTGAAATCAATATGCTTGATATTATGCGGATAGGTATGCCAGCTTATACCAGTGGACTCCCTACGATGAACTTTCTCACCTCATTTGAACCTTTTGAGGAACTCCTCAAGCATGAGAAGGATATTTTGGTGCGTCAGATTATGCGAAAGCCAGAGGTGGTACTTCACCCTGATACCAGTATTGTTGAGGCTGTTTTTGAGTTTACCAATCACAGACGCCGACACCTTCCTGTGGCCGATGGAAAAACCATCGTCGGGGTGGTGAGTTATATGGATATGCTCAACAAGGTACTCAGGAGGTAAGATATGAATTTCATTATGTGGGTAGCCATCGGTCTATTTGTGATTGTGTATATTGGTATATCTACAGAAAAAGTAAACAAGACTATTCTGGCTCTTTTTGGGGCAGCTCTTTTTGCTTTCCTTCATTTTTTACAAGGAGAGAAAATTTTTGCTTCTGTGGACTGGAATGTGATTTTTCTTTTAGTCAGCATGATGATTATCGTGGCTATCACCAAACAAACAGGTATTTTTCAGTATGTAGCTATCAAGATGGCCAAAGTAGCTCGCGGAAATCCAATCACAATCATGATTCTTCTCTCAGCAGTAACCGCTCTCTTTTCAGCCTTTCTGGATAATGTAACTACGGTTCTGATTCTGGTTCCAGTAGCAATTCTGATTACCCAGGAACTGGAAATTTCTCCCACCCCTTATGTGGTCTCATTAGCCATGGCTTCCAACGTTGGTGGAACTGCTACCTTGATTGGAGATCCTCCCAATATTATGATTGCCAGTGCAGGAGGATTGTCATTCAATAGCTTTTTGATTCATCTTTCCCCTGTGGTGATAATCTTGCTGGTTATTCTTTTTGGTTTTCAATGGCTTGTCTTCCACAACAAGATGAAAGTTTCCAATGAAAAACGGGCTCGCATCATGAGTTTTGATGAAAAGAAAGTGCTCACAAACCCCACCTTGATGGTCAAATCTCTTTCTATTTTAGGACTTGTAATTCTTGGTTTTTTTCTCCATGGTGCTCTTCACATTGAACCATCCATAATCGCCTTGCTTGGAGCCTCTCTTCTCATGCTTCTTGCCACTCCCCATGAGATAGATCATCTCCTTCATGAGGTTGAATGGGCTACTATCCTTTTCTTCGTGGGACTCTTTATTTTAGTTGGAGGGCTGGTCGAGGTAGGGGTTATGAAAGTATTAGCAGAAAAGATTATGGCCATTACAAAAGGAAGTGTCTCACTTACCTCTCTTTTTCTTATCTGGGTTTCCGGATTTTTGTCTGCCATTGTAGACAATATCCCCTATGTCGCCACCATGATCCCCCTTATCAAAGAGATGGGACAAACTATTGGGCCTGATGCCCTTATGCCCGTGTGGTGGTCTCTTTCACTTGGGGCTTGTCTGGGAGGGAATGGAACATTAGTAGGGGCATCAGCCAATGTAGTAAGTGTTGGAATAGCAAAAAAAAGCGGCCTTCAAATGAGTTTCTGGGACTTTACAAAGTATGGGATACTTTATACGCTGTTGAGTCTTGTCATTTCCTCGATGTATGTGTATCTTCGTTATTTTCTTCTTCACCTATAAGACTGGTAAACTGAACTAACTCTCACAGGGAACCTTTTTTAGGGCTTCACCTCAATGATGGAATTTAACCCTCCCTTTCCATCTGGAGTCACCGCAGGATTATAAGGATCATTGGTCAGAAAAGTGCCATTGAGCACATACTTGTATTGATATATTCCGGGTTCCAGTGTCAGAGCAATACGCCAGAGATTCATAGAAGCATCGTATGTCAGCGGAAATCCGCCCTCCTTCCATCCGAAAAAATCCCCTGTGAGAGCCACATTCGTGATGGTGTTGGTTGGAGCACGATACACAAAAAGCACGATCTGGCCTAACAAAAAAACCCCTGGTTTCGGCCCATGAATCTCTGCCTTTTGCGGTTTCTGACACCCAGAAACACAGAATACAAAAAACACGAATAAAGAAAACAAAATTTTTTTCATAGATCCACCTCTCCCGTACTATACTCAAACGAAGACACTTTTGCCGGTTCTATACAGAGAAGACAGATATCATCAATCACATTCTCCAACTGAACATGGGTCTTGAAATTTTCCACAATAGACACCACAATTTCTGTTGCCGACAGAGATGAGAGTTCTTTCCATGGAAGTCCCCAGAGAATCTCCTCAAAAGGAACGTGAAGCCTCTGACTTACAGCCTCGATAAGACCATCGGTAAACAAAAGAAGCTTTCCCTCCTCAAATCGATACGTATGATTGCTATATCCCTTATCCATTAATAACAACTCATGGTGAGACAACACCCCAAGCGGGACTCCCCGCTTAAAACAGGGAAGAGGAGAAATCGCCCCAGAAGAAAAAACAAGAAGTGGATCAAGGTGTCCTGCATTGGCATAGGTCAAAGACATTTTGTACTCATCGTATACCATGTAGAAAGAAGTGACAAAATTTCCTGCGAGATAGGGAAAGAGAAAATCATTGAGACCATAAAGAAGAGTAGCGGGATCTTGAAGATGTGTTGTTTGTAAAAGATAACTTTTGATAAGTGAGGTAATAAAAGCCGCCGGCACCCCATGTCCCGACACATCACTGATAAAGACACCCCATTTATGGGTGTCAATCTGACTAATATCAAAAAAATCTCCCCCTACCTGAATCATAGGATGAAAATAAAACGCAAAATTCTGAGCCGGGGGAAGAGAAGGGATAAATTGAAGCTGAATCTGACGGGCAAGTTCAAGTTCTTCCTGAATCATATGATTCTTCTGGAGTAGTTTGTTCTTTTCACTGAGAAGTTCTATAGTTTGACGTTTTACCTCTTCTTCAAGACTGTTTTTCAATCTTTCTGAGGTCTGATAAGCTACAGAAAATCGCCTCGAGAGAACAAAGGCCTGAAAGAACACAAAAACCAACTGTCCAAAAGGGGTAAGATAAATCTCAAAAACATTGAATTTCTGAATCGCATAAAAGATATCATTCAATGCCGTAAGAAAAAAAGCAGAAAAGCCCATCAACAGAAGAAGGGCCTCGGTATTGTGATGCCACACCTCTTTCATCAAAGCAAGAAGAAGTGAGAAACCCAATGGAACGGTCACCCATATATATACCATCTGGGTATGAAAATAAATTTCTTCAGAAAAGAAAAGATCCACCAATGTAAGAAAAAGATAGAACCAGATCACATACTTTAAAAGATGCCGATACCACTCAGAAGAAAACACCGTCCGCATAAAAGCCACAACAAAGATAGTAATAAGATTAACAAGGATAAAGTCCATTTTGATAGAAGTTCTCCAGGAAAGATCATAAATATAGAGATGAAAAAGACATTCATGATTGATGAGAGTTCTCACCGCCAAACTCAAAGCAAGAAGAGCAAAGTACAAAATACCCCATTCCTTTCTCTGGAGGGTAAAGAGAGCCAGATGATAGAGGGCCATAATAAACAGTGCCCCTACCAGAAAGATATCAATCGCTATATTGATATTTCGTTTGGCATGAATGGTATCCCATAGTCCCAGTTCAATGGTATTGTACATCCCACCCTTATTATCATAAAAATTGGCAATCTGAACTACCAGTTCTATAGTTGATGTATTCGAAAAGGTAACATACCGAGGTACCATATGGGGAATATAAGATTCTCTATTTGTGCCCACCTTCCCTTCTGAAACCATCAGAGTTCGATTGATATAAAGATTGTAGGAACTGGTAAGAAAAGGCACTCGTAGCCCCAGAAGAATCGGCTCATCGGTCGAAAGAATCACCAGTCGATACGTTCCATACCCATAAGAAGAAAGAGGTTTTCCCTTCCAGATATACCTGTGCCAAGAATCCGGCACCTTGATGAACATAGGCTCATACTCCTCCCAGCGCGTAGTGGCCGGATCAAGCAACTGAAGAGGATAAAACTCCCATTCTCCTGAAAGACGAACCATCCCTGTCTTTTGCCAGTCTATGTGCCTGAGATCCAAACTTCCCCCACCATACAGGACACTCCATGCAGACACAACAACCAGCAAAACAAAAATTTTCCCTTTCATGAACACAATTTCCCACACATAGTATAATTCAGTTTTTAAAAAAGTCAACCTAAACAAATTCTCAAATAAAAAAACCCGGAAGGTTATCTTCCGGGTTTATAGCGGGCGACGGGATTCGAACCCGCGACATTCAGCTTGGGAAGCTGACGCTCTACCACTGAACTACACCCGCATGATTGCTTTATTATAGCACAAAACCCAGGAAAAATCAAGTATCCTTTCTCACTTTCTCTTTCTTGTCCACAAAACAAACACTGATTGTATCATCATAATAAAAAGCACAATGATAGCCACCCAGCTCGTTATAATAATATTTTGATACACAGGAGACACTAATGAACGCTTCAGAATAATTCCAATATATGCCCATATAATAACCGCTGCATAAGCCAGAGCCTGATAACGAAGAAGCACAAGAACACCCACCATAGCCCCTACTGCTATCATAAGCATGGTCCATACATCTGCCGCAATACCCCAGCCATTCCATCCAACATGAACAAGCCAGGCAGTGACGTTGGCAATCGTGGCTACCGAAATCCACCCTGCATATACATCAATAGGTACCACGGCGGCTAAACCAATCTGACCATAAATCTTTTGTCTCCTCTGAAAGGTAAAGATAAAGAGCAAGGTAACAAGAAGAGCGATCATAATCACTACCGAAAGCCCTACCTTTTCATAATGCCAGGCAAAAATCCATCCAATATTCAAAAGACACGAAAGAGCAAAAGCCACCAGGGAAGGCACATAGTTTTCTGCCTGTCGTTGATCCCTGAAAGACACCACAAGATGATATCCCACATACACCAAAAAAAGCACGTAAATAAGACCCCAGATAGAAAAGGTAAGTCCGGCCGGCACAAAAAGATTGGGATACTGATCCGCAAGCACACCAGTATCCTTTCCATTAAGTGGAAGGGCATTGGCAAGAATATTCACCACAATAGTCGCTATAACCAAAACAAGATTCACTATACTGAGTGCTAACGCTTTTTTCCTCATTGAAAACCTCCTGATAGTTTTTCTCATTTAGTATACAAAGTCTCTCAGATTTTGTCAAGCCATTCTCATACCCTCTATCCATAAATTCCACAAGTATTCAATATTTTCTTTCTCCTTGTCAAAAAATCTTTTTTATGTTATACTCAATAGAGAGGAGAAATCTATCATGAGATACGGAATAGTTTTGATTGCCATTGACACGAAAGAAAACGCCGAAAAACTTTCCCATCTTCTTCTGGACAAACATCTTGCTGGCTGTGTTCAACTTCTTCCGATGGAATCCCATTACCTCTGGCAAGGAAAAAAAGAAACCTCCTCTGAGGTACTTATGGTTGTCAAAACCCATTCCAAAAAGTACAAAGCCATAGAAGAACTGGTAAAAACCAACCACCCCTATCAAGTACCCGAGATCCTTTTTATCTCTATTCACAATATACTCAAGAGTTACCAAAAATGGCTCGATGAGAGCCTCAAGGAGGAATAAAGCGTGGAATTTCGTTCTCTATCGCTTGAAGACAAAAAGTATTTTGACAACTGGTTTCACCAGATGCAACCAAAGATATCAGAATTTACCTTCACCAATCTCTATATCTGGCAAAAAGCCCAGGGAATCCTATGGACTCCCTGGCGAGAAGGAGCCCTTCTTCTCCGAGAGGAAAACGGGAAAAAGGTGTTTCTTCCCCCTGTCGGTTTTCAGGACTGTGAAAAAGTTTTTCAAGATTTAGGAGAAATCGCCCAAAAAGAAGGTGTATCAGCCATCATCCGTATTCCGGAGTGGGCCAAACGTTTTCTTCCCAGAAGAGGCCATCTCACACCTGAACGAGACCATTTCGACTATGTATACAAGGCCCGACAACTCGCCGAACTCAAAGGATGGAGACTAGATGGAAAACGTGCTTTCGTGAGAAAATTTCAGCAAGCGTATCCTCATTGGCAATTTTGCCCTTACGAAGAAAAATTCAAAGAAGAATGTGAGAATTTACTTCATAAATGGGTTGCAGAAAAAGGGAATCTACCCGCTATCATGGAGGAAAGAGACGCGATTCTCACTCTTCTCAAAGACTGGAAACACCTTCGAGTAGAAGGAGGTGTCCTGCTGGTAGAGGGCAAGGTAATTGCCTTCAGCTTCGGGGAGAAACTCAGCGAGACAACCTTTGTCACTCATTTTGAGAAGGCTGATACCTCATATGTGGGATCTTATCAAATGATCAATCAACAAATGGCCCAGCATATTATTGCTCCTTCCTACCTCTTTGTCAATCGAGAACAAGACCTTGGCATTGAAGGCATCCGAAAGGCCAAAAAAAGTTATGCTCCTCTGAAGTTTATCAAAAAATACCGCTACGAAATAGAATGAAAAGAATTTCCCCATGTCTCAACAAAAACGAACTCCTTCAGAGCCTTTCTGGGGGGTCTGGAGAGTTCTGCCTCTCTCTGGTGAGGAGAAAGTTCACCTGATATGGCATCACTTTTTTTCCCTCCAATGAGAAGCGTGATCAAGATCATATCATCAGGAATACGAAGAATCTGTTTCGCAAGATTGGTATCAAACCCAGCAATCGGATGCAAAATGAGATCCAATTCCGTCGCTGCAAGAAGCATACTTCCGACAGCCATACCTGTATCAAAAAAGGCATAGTCTTTTCCCTGAAGTTGACAGTCA
>JBKBIS010000290.1:0-1867 GCA_046294145.1 Brevinematales bacterium
ACCATATCTCTTACAAGCTCCTGGAAACTATGTTTTGGTCTCCAACCAAGTTTTTCACGAGCTTTTGTTGCATCACCAAGAAGAATATCAACCTCAGTCGGTCTAAAATATCGCGGATCAACCTCAACCACCACCTCTTTTGTATCCTTTCGCAATCCCTTTTCGTTCACACCTTCTCCACGCCATTCTATTTCAATACCCACCTCTTTAAAAGCAAGCTCTACGAATTCTCGTACCTCATGTGTCTCCCCGGTAGCAAGCACATAATCATCCGGCCTATCCTGTTGAAGCATGAGCCACATGCCTTCTACATAATCCTTTGCATGTCCCCAATCTCTTTTGGCATTCAGATTTCCCAGATAAAGCTTTTTCTGATGGCCAAGCTTTATACGACACACCGCCCGGGTAATCTTACGCGTAACAAAAGTCTCACCTCGTAAAGGACTCTCATGATTAAAAAGAATCCCATTACAGGCAAATATATTGTACGCTTCACGATAATTCACCGTAATCCAGTATCCATAAAGTTTTGCCGCCGCATAGGGACTTCGAGGATAAAAAGGGGTCTTTTCATTCTGAGGAATAGCCTGGACTTTCCCATACAACTCAGAGGTCGAAGCTTGATAAAACTTTGTCTTGTCTTCAAGCTTTAATATGCGAATAGCCTCAAGAATTCTTAGTGTCCCAAGAGCATCCGCATTAGCTGTATACTCAGGTGTCTCGAATGATACCTGAACATGCGATTGAGCCGCAAGATTGTATATTTCATCAGGTTGAACTTCCTGAATAATTCTAATCAGATTCGTGGAATCGGTCATATCTCCATAGTGGAGAATAAGTTTCTTATCAGGATCATGAGGATCTTGATAGAGATGATCAATACGATGGGTGTTAAAGAGTGAACTTCTTCTCTTTATTCCATGAACCTCGTATCCTTTGGAAATCAAAAAATCGGTGAGATACGCTCCATCCTGACCAGTAATTCCTGTAATGAGGGCACGTTTCATTTTTATCTCCTTTTTATATTACGTTAAATTATAAAGTTAAAGAAAAAAAAAATCAAATCCTTTTTTTCCATACACTAAATACTTTGATCCATTCCTCATCAGGTATTTGTGTTACGTACTCGCCTAGCTGAGCAATCACCCAGAATACCACAAGAGGTTCAAGAAACATACTCATCCTCTCCGCAGACCCAGGAATATTCCAATCTGGAAATGTCTGGATAAAAACATATATCCCTATAAAGATCATCCCCACATTTACCCAGAAAAAGAAAGGGAAAACCCATAATTCTGGTTTTTTCCACAAACCTCTATCAGAAAAGAAAAGAATCATAAGAAAAACAACTACCCACCAGTAGACAAGCCTCGTTTTTACTATGCCTCTCCAGAACATATCAATAGCTAAAGGCATATACTTTTTTAACCTTTCCCAAGAAAGGTAATGAAAAGGTGTGGTTATAGAGCCGGTGATTCTTATTACTTCTTTGCCTATAATCTGTAGGGTATCTTTCTCTTTTGAATTTTGTTGCTTTCTATCATTCTCTGTTTTTACCACAAGAGAATGGCTTTTTGAGGGTATAAGTAAGTTTTCCCAATTCCTCAGAGAATATTCCCAGACAACTTTGGTGGTAACGAGGAAAACAAAAGAAAACATAAACAACACTACCTTTTTCCACCATTTCATACCTTTTATCAAAATAATTGATAAAAGATAAAAAACTAAAAGACTAATCCACCATGGCTCACCACTACGACACCAAAGGTAGCCACCACCGAGTAAAGAAGAAAGCAAAAGATAGGGATATTCTTTTGTTCTTACCCACTCAAAACCATATAGAAAGGAGAGAGAGAGAAATCCTACT
>JBKBIS010000291.1:0-1855 GCA_046294145.1 Brevinematales bacterium
GCCATAGCCATTCCTCCACTGTCATAGGTGGCTGGATGAAGCATAACCCGGCTTTGGGCAAAAACACGATATTTTTCTTCACCCAGAAGTGTGCCTAAAAAATCCACATGATTGTCCAATCCGTACTCTTTTGCCTTTTTTTTCATTTCCTCTTTGAGTGGGCCGTCACCTATCACGGCAAGTCTTGCATCCTTTTTCTTGTTGACCACTTGTTTCCATATCTCAATGAGTTCTAAGCATCCCTTCTGGTAGTGAAGTCTTGCCATGAAACAGCCATCATATATTTTTGATAAGTTTTGTAATTTCTCTTTAAGAGGATTGATTTCATTCATACAAACAAACCCTTGAATCACCATAACTTTTTCCCTGGCTCGTTTTCTGGTGATAAATCGTATCCTATCCGGTTCTGATGTTACAAACACTATATTAGCCATATACTTGATAATCCAATACATAGGCCTTTGAGATAAATAATAAAAAAGACCACGAAGAAAGTTTTTGCCTTTATAGGGGGAATTCTTTGTCCATGGAGGGGGGGCAAAGAGATAAAAACCGGCTATCCACACCAGTTTTGGATGAAAAAGTTTCATAAAAAAAGCCGGCAAAGCATCAGGCCAAAAGTCAGAGGAAGAATAACACACATCGCCATCCTGGTAATGATAGTTTCTTATGGCCCATATTATACCTTTCCATGTTCTTTCGAGAAGGTAAAGGGTATGGGACAAGAGAGTGTCATGACGTTTTATGAGAGTAGACAGGATAATCAGGGAAAAAGCCTTGACGCCAGTACTTTTTAATACATGGAGATAATCATCTGAAGAGACGGTATGTGTTTCAAATTCGTTTTGCCAGTATCTAAGAATTTCTGTAGAAATGCGATCACCACCACTTAATTCTCCCTTTCCAATGTAGGAGAGACTGAGAAGAAAAAAACGTCTTTTCATAAACTATACCCTGGATCAAGATGAATAAGAATCTCTTCGAAATTTTTCTCACTATAATATTTTTCTACGTAGGCTCTAGTATTGTTTTGAAGCCTCTGGTAAAAGTTTTTGTCATTCTTCATAGTCAAAATAGCATTTATAAAATTTTCTTTGGTTGGTTCAATGGTTATACCGACATCTGGAGTAACTACTTCTGGAATACCGCCTTTTTTACTTCCTATAACAGGAGTTCCACAGGCCATAGCCTCAAGGATAACTCGTCCAAAACCCTCTTCATAGAGAGACGGAATGCAAAACACATCAGCAGCGTTGTAGAATTTAAAGAGATCCATATTATTTTGTTTTCCCCAGAAAGTCACATTTGGAAGGGGATGGTTGAGTAGAAAATCTTCTTCCGGTCCTGTTCCTATAAACCAGAAACAGATATCTTTTTGATTTTGAAGATCATTGGCTACCTCCCAGAGCAGTTTGAAACCCTTGATAGAAATAAGTCTGCCAACAAAGAGCACAATGAACTGTGAGAGAGAAAGGCCAAAAGATTTTTTGATTGCTTTTTTTTCAAGAAGAGGAAAGTTCTCTAATTGTATCCAGTAATGAAAACGATGAAGTTTATTCTCAGAAATTCCAAGAGCATGAAGTTCTTTTCTGGAACCTTCAGAAAGGCAGAGAATAATATCAGCTGATTCCATGATCCATCTGGTAAATTGAGCTGTTAATGATGTTGTTGACATTTCGTATATAGCGTGAGTGGCCACTACGACTCTTATATTCTTATAAATATTCTTGAGCCATTTGGCTATGAGGGCACTACTCAATCCGTGAGCATAAATGGTGTCAGGTTTTCCTATTTTCCTTTGACAAAGAAAGAGTGTTTTCAAAAAAAGCCATGGGACAAGATAGAGAAATTGAAG
>JBKBIS010000292.1:0-1794 GCA_046294145.1 Brevinematales bacterium
CCAACTCCAATGGGATCATCTACTATCCATGAATACTCACGAAAATTTATTTCGGGATGATAAACAGCCATACCACTCAATCGTGAGAGGGAACCATAGATACCACCAACAGCACTTCCTACCATCACCATGATCAGTAAAAGCTTCTTCATATAAACCTCCGAATTGTATTTTTTATAACATACATTATGTTTTCGCTCTTATTTATTATACGATTGTTTTTTAAAATGGTGAAATAAAAAAACAAAAAATTTATGGTATTTCTACCTCCTGAAGAAGTGTATCAATTACTTGATCTGGAGTTATCCCTTCAGCCTCAGCCTCAAAATTGAGAATCAACCTATGGCGAAGGATATCATGTGCTGTATGTTTCACATCTTCTGGAATCACATATCCCCGTTCATCCATCAAGGCTTCTACCTTAGCAGCTTTTACCCAAGCAATGGCAGCTCGTGGTGAGGCTCCATAGCGAATATAATCCTTGTGAGTATTTCTCGTTGCTTGAATAAGATTGACAACATAATCATAAATTTTTTCGTCAACATAAATGCGAGAAACCAGTTTTTGTATCTTCTGAATGTCGCTTTTGGTAGCCACTTTCTTGACAGAAGGTTCTACTGCTCCGGTCATTCTGTGGAGAATGCGCTTTTCTTCTTTTGGGGTAGGATAAGAAATAAGAATTTTCATATAAAAACGGTCGATTTGAGCCTCAGGAAGAGGATAGGTGCCCTCGTGTTCGATAGGGTTTTGTGTAGCCATAACAAAGAAAGGAGAAGGAAGATCATAAGTTGTCTCTCCTATGGTAACAGTTCTTTCCTGCATGGCTTCCAGAAGAGCAGATTGAACCTTGGCTGGTGCACGATTGATTTCATCAGCCAGTACAAAATTCGTAAAAATGGGACCTTTCTTTACATCAAATTGTCCAGTTTGCACATTATAAATCATGGTTCCACGAATATCAGCAGGCAATAGATCAGGGGTGAATTGAATTCTCTTAAAATCCATATCAAAAAGCTTGGCCAGAGTACTGATAGAAAGAGTCTTCGCAAGTCCAGGAGCTCCTTCTACCAACAGATGCCCCCCCGTCAAAAGAGCTGAAATCATTCTTTTCAAGAGATGTTCTTGTCCTACAATAACCTTTTCAAACTCACTCACAATCTTTTGAAGAGTAGGGGCATGATCAACAATTTCTTCTGTTAGAGCCTTGATTTCTTCATCCATTGGTTTTCTCCTTTTTCAGAAACACCGTTTTATGAAACTGAGTCAAGAGTCGGATTTCCCTGTTCAAGAATTTCTCTAATTTT
This sequence comes from Brevinematales bacterium, assembly GCA_046294145.1. GTDB lineage: Bacteria > Spirochaetota > Brevinematia > Brevinematales > Thermospiraceae > Thermospira. The sequence continues at coordinate 1,305 of JBKBIS010000292.1, forward strand.
ATGGCTTACTTCCTGTCCACCGGGGGTACATTTAGCTGGAGAAATGCCTTCTTGAATGATAGCCGTCGCATACTGAATACATCCCGGATATCCGCAGGAACCGCAATTGTAAGCAGGAAGAACACTGTTTATAGCCTCTATACGCGGATCAACTTTGACTTCAAAAACCCTAGAGAAGACCAGAATCAAAATGCCAAGAAGTGTACTGAGGCCAGCCATAAAAAGAAGAGATCGAAGTACCAGCTCTAAAGTACTCATCAAGACCTCCTTACTTAAGATAGGTTATTTTACCATGATTTTGTTTTTTTTGCAAAAATTAACCTATCTTAAAACGTAGTAGGGGAAAATATCTACTTCCGCGAAGCCGTTTCATAGGGTTCAATATGGATAATCACATCCTGAATACTTGGCCCATACTCAAGAAGCTTGTGTTTGACCTCTCCGGCAATAGCGTGTCCCATGGTAACACTGAGATGACCATCTACAAGCA
>JBKBIS010000293.1:0-1791 GCA_046294145.1 Brevinematales bacterium
GTGCAATACGCATTAGTAGAAAAATTTTTACTACTAAAATGCTAAAAACTATTGACAAAAAAGAAAAATCATATAATAATATATACGTAAAAAAATGAGGTGAAGCATGGAAGCGAGACTGAAACAGTTTCATGGCAAGCGTATCGGGGTGCTTATGGGTGGAGATTCTTCTGAGAGGGAGATTTCTCTTCGATCAGGGGAAAACGTCTGTCGGGCTCTTTGTTCTCTTGGCCTGGATGCTATCAGGGTAGATATTGGTAGTGATCCAATTGCTGTTTTGCAGAACACAGCTTTTGATATAGCTTATATTGCCCTTCATGGTTCTGTGGGAGAAAATGGAGTCATTCAGGCTCTTCTTGAACTCTTGCATATTCCTTATACTGGTAGTCGGGTATTGGGTAGTGCTCTTGGTATGGACAAAAACGCTACCAAAAGGATACTTCGTGGTTGTGGTATTGACGTGCCTCTTTCGCTAGATGGTGAGTCGAATATTGAGAAGATGGTGGAGAGGGTCAATCATGCTCTTTCCTATCCTGTTGTTTTCAAGGCGAATTGTGAGGGCTCAAGTGTGGGGGTAGAGATATGCGAGGATGAAACGAAACTGCGAGAGGTTCTTGAAAAGAATATCACACAATATCCAGATTATTTTATTGAACAGTATATTCGTGGACGAGAGATGACGATTGGTGTCCTGGGAAAGTATCCAGATTTTCTTTTTCTGCCTATTCTTGAACTTCGGCCAAAGAATACTTTTTATGATTTTGAAGCGAAGTATACCAGGGGTATGACAGAATTCATTCTTCCGGCACCGATGGAAGAGAGTGTGAGGCTTCATATTCAGTCTCAGCTTATTCAGGCGATGAGAGTAATGAAACTTAAAGGACCTCTTCGTTTTGATTTTATATTTACACCTGACAATCGAGCATTTTTTCTTGAGGTGAATACGAGCCCGGGAATGACAGAGACAAGTGATATTCCTGCAATGGCACAGGCGGCAGGCATCTCTCAGGAGGAGCTGGTTCTTCGTATTTTAGAAAGTGCGGAGTAATTATGGGCCGCCGGTTAGGGTCCTTGATGGTGAGTGTGTTTTTTGTGGCTGTAATTTTTGGATTGCACGCTTTTGTGTATAGATTACTGGTGGCAAATGATATACTCTCTATCAGAGAAATTGTGATAGAGGGCAATAGATATATACCTCCTGAGGAAATTCTCCATTTGGCTGGATTGAGAAAAGGGATGGGAATATTTGATTTTTCGTGGGAGGTGGTGATTCCGCGATTGACAAATCGTTCCTATATTTCCTCAGCGAAAGGGGAGCGCATTCTTCCCTGGAAGGTGAAGATCCAGATTGAGGAGAATTTGCCAGTTGGGGTGGTAGTTGTAGGTGGTGATGCTTTTTTTGTGGATAAAAATGGGGTATTGTATGCTTCGGCTCGCTCTCCTGCGGTACCACGTATAGACATCAATTATCCGGTTGTCATGGACAAAGGAAGGGTTCAGGATGACTGGTTGTTGTCTATAGTGAAGTACCTTGGGAAATTGACCAATCTGGAAAGAGTGGAGAGGATTTCGCTCGATCGGAAAACAGGGGCTCATGTGTGGCTTCGGGATTTCCCGGTTGATATTTGGATCGGGCATGAGGTGCTTGATGAGGATGTCTGGCAGAAGGTTTTTGCTCTGGAAAAAGAGGTGAGAGAGAAAAAACTCTCTCTGAGAACAATAAATTTACATAGGGAGAACGCCATTGGCTACCAATAATATGTCATCTTCTCTTGTCGTTGGGCTTGATGT
>JBKBIS010000294.1:0-1768 GCA_046294145.1 Brevinematales bacterium
CCATCACACTCCCGATCACATCCTCATCCACATAGACACGTACTCTGGAAATAGGCTCTAAAAGCACAGGTTTAGCGGCCTCAATCGCCAGTTTCATGGCATGAAGACCGGCAATCTTGAAGGACATATCCGATGAGTCTACTTCATGATAGGACCCATCATACACATCCACCTTGATATCCACCACGGGATAACCCGCAATCACACCACTTTCGCAAGCTTCCCTACATCCCTTTTCAATAGCCGGCACATAATTCTTGGGAATAGCCCCTCCAAAGATACTTTCCGTGAAAAGAAATCCCTCATTTCTTTTGAGAGGCTCTACCCGCAAATACACCTCACCATACTGGCCATGACCACCTGTTTGTTTCTTGTGCTTGTAATGACCCTCTGCCTTGGCAGTGATGGTTTCTTTATAAGCAATACGTGGAACCCGCATTTCAAACTCAATCTTGTAATGATGCTGAATATAATCCAGAATATGCTTTGCCTGAATCTCCCCAATACAGGAAATCACCATCTCCTTGGTAATATCATTATACTCATACGTAAAAGTAGGATCCTGGAGATGAATCTGATGAAAAATCTCTGCCAATTTATCTTCAAGTTTACGATCTCTGGCATGAATAGCCAGGAAATAAGAAGGACTTGGAAATCTCACAGGCTCATACAGAAGCGGTTTGAATGGATCTGTAATGGTATCTCCTGTGTGGAGGGAGTCCAACTTGGCAAAAACAGCAATGTCTCCTGCCTCCAGTTCTTCAATTTCTTTGAGATTTTTTCCATTGATCATATAGAGGTGGGCAATTTTCTCTTTGGTATTGGCTCTCACATTGAGGATTTCCTCACCGACACGGATTTTCCCGGACAAGATTCTGGCAAAAGAAAGCTTCCCTGCATAAGGGTCAACATAGGTCTTGAAGACAAAAGCCGAAAAAGGTTCCGCAGGATCTGGATGACGTTTAATGGTATGTTCTGGATGGTTGGGATCTTTCCCTATCTCCTCACCCACATAAAGAGGAGAGGGCAAAAACTGCACAATTACATCTAAAAGGAGTTGAATACCTACACAATGAAGAGCACTTCCACAAAAGATCGGAATAAATTTGTTGTTCATCGTACAACTTCTCAGACCTCTCTCAACCTCCTCTGGTGTCAAGGCTTCACCACTGAGATACTTTTCAATCAGTGTATCATCTGTCTCTGCCACAGCATCAAAGAGTTTCTCCCTATAAGAGTCAATTCTTTCCTTGAGGAAAGAAGGTATATCTTTTGTGCGTTTTATCTCTTTTCCAGATGAAAAAACAGATTCTAAAGAAATCAAATCAAATGTACCAATAAATTTCCCGTTTTCGATAAGAGGTAATTCGAGAGGAATGACAGGCTTTTTGAATTTTTTCTCAAGATCTTCTGCAATTCCAAAAAAATCTGCTTCAGGCCTATCCATCTGATTAATGAAAACGATACGTGCAATCTGATAATCATCAGCAAAATGCCAGTCCTTTTCTGTGTCGATCGTAATCCCATCCACACCAGAAACTACAAAGATAATACCCTCAACAGCACGAAAGGCACTTCTCACCTCTCCCACAAGATCAGGAATTCCCGGAGTATCAAGGAGGTTAATTTTCACGTTATTCCATTCGGTATAGGCAAGTGAGGTATGGAGAGACATCTTTTTTGCTATCTCCTCATCTTCAAAATCCATCACAGTGGTTCCCTTATCAACGGAACCCATGACTGGAATCTGACCACTTGCAAAGAGAAG
>JBKBIS010000295.1:0-1764 GCA_046294145.1 Brevinematales bacterium
GGTGGTTTTGTTCTTACTTATGGTGTGACACGTCATCGTGTACGGCGGGAAGTAGAGGTGTATCAGGTGAGGGGCAAAGAGATATCTGGTTCTGGTCGGTGGGTAAATGTCTTTGATCCTGATGTGGCTCTTGGTTCTCCTGCCAGGAAGTGTCTTGTTTTTCTTCGAGATTTTTTAGCCAGGAACCGAAGTGTGTCGTGATGAAGGTTTCTGCTTCGCGTTGGAGCGTTGTGTAATCTCCGATGATGATACGAGCAGGGGGGAGAGACTTCTGGAAAAAAGTAGCATATCGTTTTTTGACCGTCCTTCCGTCAAGGATAAGTACAATACCACGGTCGGATTTGCTTCGGATGAGACGACCAACGCCCTGTTTCATTCTAAGAAGGGCACGAGGAAGAGAGTAAGCCATAAAGGCATTGATACCGCGAGAGGAAAGGAGTTCTGTTTTGGCAGCAGGAATGGCATCAGAGGGGCTATCAAAGGGAAGTTTTTCGATAATCACACATCGAAGGTTATATCCAGAAACATCTATTCCTTCCCAGAAACTGGATGTAGCAAAAACGGCTGTTTTTGGATTCTGTCTCATGGTAGTCAGAATAGTGTGTTTGTTGGTTTCTCCCTGAGCCATGGGAAGGATTCCCATTGAGGAAAGCGTATCTTTGAGTTTTTCAAATGTTCTGGCAAGCCTCTGGTGAGAGGTGAAAAGCACCAGTGTTCCTCCTTCATTCATGAGAATGTAGTCTTTGATGCAACTGAGAAAAAACTCATCAACCTGAAAATCTCTATCACTCTTTAAAAGATGTATCTGGGCTTGTGTACGATAGTCAAAGGGAGATGGGAGGCTTATGGTATATATCTTTCGGGGAAAGGAGGGGTAAAGACCTATACTCTCTCGAAAGTAGGTAAACTCTTCATTGACAGAAAGGGTGGCAGACACGCAGAGAGTGAAGTGTTTGCGAAGAAAGATGCCTCGGGTGAGAAATTCTTTTATCTCAAGGGGACTATGGCAGAGTTTGATATTGGGATAACTGGGATGGGTGGATACCTCTATCCAGCCAACCTCTGTGGGTTTTCTCTCCTGATTGAAGATGATATGGTATACCTGAATCACATCGGCAAGACTTTTGATCCGGCGATCAATGGAGCCTAATGCAGGAGGAAGAGTGGTATCAGAAGAGGTGCTTGTCATGAGATTTTTGAGTTCATTCCAGAGATAGTTATAGCGAGAGATGAGTTTGCAGACTTCTTCAAGGCGGACACTGAGAAAGTGAAAGAAATGGCTTCGTTCAATCTCATCGGTAATCCGAAGTTGAGGTGCTTTATGGTGTATGTGTTTGTAGAGAGGGATTCCTTCGTTGATGATGGCATGAATAGCGCTTCTAAGAGAAGTATGGGTTTCAAGAAGATCTTCTTCGTGCTTTGTAAACTTTATTTGGTCTTCATAATGGATGGGAAGATGTTTTTTTAAAATATGGGGGAGAAGTCCCTTTGGGGTGTTTTTTTTATCTGTGTGATAAAGACGACTCATTTTTTGGAGCAGTCCACGAAGCGAAAGTTCTATACTTTGGCTTTTGAGAGCTACATCCTCCAGGTGGTGTGCCTCGTCAAAGACTATACCATCAAATCTTGGAAAATAGGATACATAGGTTTGTGGATCAAGAGAGGAGAGAATGAGAGAATGATTGGCGATAATGATCTGGGCTTTTTCGGCTTTGAGATAGGCCTTTTTATAAAAACAATTTCCCCCAAAGGGGCAGTGTTGCC
>JBKBIS010000296.1:0-1752 GCA_046294145.1 Brevinematales bacterium
TTTTTTGAGAAACCGTCCCTTTTGTTTGGTGAGAAAAAGGGTAGATTTTCCCCAAAGAAATTTTTCGTCGAGAGGAAGATTTTTCACCCTTTCTATCAGTTCCTCTTTGGATGCTTTCAGAGGAGGAAGCCCAAGTCTTGAGGATATTTCCTCCACTCTAAAAGGATCTACTTCCGGATCATAAAAAAGACGCCAAATCATTTTTTATCCCCTCGAAGAATAGAAAGTGCTTCTTCAATCTCTTTTTCAATACATTTTCTTTTTTCCTCAAGGGAGAAAAGATCACTTTTCTCTTTCACAGGAATAGAAAGGAAAAGGCTGTCTCCTTCGAGAAAATCAGGCCAAGTAAGTTTCCAGCCTGTCTTCTTTTTTATAGCGGTGGCAAGAAACAAAAGTTTCCCCTCTGACATCGTAAAAAGAGGATATCGGAGGGTTTTGAGTCGCATCATGAGAATCTCAAGCCTTTTTGATGGACCTTCCGGAAGAGTTTGTATGGTCTCCCACTCCACTTCCTCTAAAATTTTTTGTAGAGACCAGTTTTTGCCGTTTTTCAGACTCAGAAATCCTTGCCTTATTTGTCTCAGTTGATTCCCATTTGCACAGAGAAAATCGATGGCACTGGTAAGCCAAGTCATCCATTCTTCATCGTCTTTCCAATCATAGAGAAGTCTAAGAGAGACACCGTATTGAACGGCTTTAGCTATAAGATGAACATGATTTTTCATCCACGTCCAGAAGGTAGGACTTTGAGAGAGAAGAGGAATATGAGAAGAAAAAAACTCCAGTACGTTTTTGTCGCTTATTCCCCATTGAGAGGCCACGATAGCAACGTAAGCCCATTCAATCTCATCTCTTCCTCCCTGCAGGAGCAAAGCCTCCTTGAGGCAGAGAAGACACTCATTCTCATTTTCCGGGACAAAAAGGAGAAAAGTATGTGGTTCTGTCGTAGCCTTTCCTTCGTAGGGGCATATCCTGTCCTGCCAGAGGATAGCCCGAATCCACTGATATGATGAAGCTCTCTGATAAGCCCCCTTAGTAAGAATGAGCCAGTTATCGGGATTAATACGATGGATTTCAGTGCGAATGGTCATAAACTTTTCCTCTCACTTTCTCTATACTTCTGATGAATGGTTTCTGGAAGGATCATTCGAATGGCCTTTGGATGAATGGTTATTGTCAGGGGAAGGGTCTCAAAAGGCTCACCATCAAGTTGAGAAAAGACCTCCTCGTTTGCCGTCAGTCGAAGAGATTCACACTGAAGGCATTCCTCCTGGCGAAACAGGGTTGTTGTTCCATAGGGTTGCCCGATCGTGGAGAGAACACGCCAGACAAGCCGCAAAAGGTTCCAGGCACCCACTTCTTTGTAAAGGAAAACATCTAATTTCCCGTCAACAGGAGTAGCATGGGAAGTAATCTTGAAATAACGCCCATATCGCTGAATATTCGAAACAAGAACAAAAGATGCCTCATAGCTTTTTTCTCCTATTTCGACGGTAATCATAGGAAAATGATATCTCCCCAGAGCCTGAAGCCCACCAACCACATAGGCAAATTTTCCCAAAAGTCTTCGTAAGCCTTTTTCACGATGAGTCCCTTCCATAACGGAAAGGGCACGAAGGGCATACGCATCAAAACCAGCGCTCAGCATCAAAAGAAAAAAACGCGAATTAGCTTTCCCAACATCCAGGGGAAGGGTATGTCTCTCATCAAGCATACGGGCAATGGCTTTCCACGAAACAGGAAGTCGCATTT
>JBKBIS010000297.1:0-1714 GCA_046294145.1 Brevinematales bacterium
CATATCTTACAGGAAATACAAACACAATCTTCTCCTACGATTTAAGAACACAACGATTTTTCCCCTGTCTTTTAGCCTCATAGAGAGCCTGATCAGCCATTTGCAAGAGATGATCATCCGTCACCTCACTTTCTCCACGATATTCCGTAATCCCAATAGAAAAGGTCGGAAGAATATCAATCCCCAACACATCAAGCACCTTTGAAGGGACATCTTTTTGAATCCGATTCCCCAGCAAAAGAGCATTTTCTCCTGACGTTTCTGGCAAAAGAATCACAAACTCATCCCCTCCATAACGAAAAAGAAGATCCACCTTCCGAAGCAAAGCCTGAAGATAACGACCACTAAGAGCAAGAACCTTATCTCCAACCGCATGCCCATACGTGTCATTGATTGTCTTGAAATTATCTATATCAAGGAAAAGAAGTGCAAAACAACTATTGACTTTCCCACCATAGCGTCTCATACGTTCCATCTCTTCAGCAAGTCTCCGCTGAAGAGCCATTCTATTCATGGCTCCTGTCAACGGATCGTGAACAGCCATATCCTCAAGGCGATGATAAGCCTCCTCAAGTTCTTTCTTTGGATACTCAATCTCCCTCACATATACCAATCGCTGAAGACTCAGGCCCATCTGCTGCCCAATAAGCTTCAACACCTTGAGATCCTCACGTGAGAGCATCGTATTCCCTCGCTGCGTACCACAAAGAAGTAGTCCCCTATGACTATTCCACAAAAGCGGTATCACAATGAGAGAAGCTAGTAATTCACTGGTTCTCCAGGCCACATTTGCTTTCTCATCACAACGAAAAAGCTTCTCCTCATCAAAAGCAGCCATTTCTCTGATAAAACTCTCCATATCATGACACGGCACATTTATTCCTGTATGAAAAACCATCTGCCACTGATCTTCTCTTTTCTCCAAAAAACAAGCAAAGTCAATCAGAAAATGCTGAACTAATTTGGTAAGTGCTCTTTCCACAAGTTCATCTGGCTGAGAACTCTCTATGAAATCTTGCTGAAGCAGATTGAGAACATGGATATCCTGCATTTGCCGATAAATCTCAGAAACCTTATATTCTGCCCTGGCCAGTTCCCGGACAGAAGAAAAGTTTGGCATCTCCTCTATACGAAACAAAGGCGAAGAAACCTCTTCCCTACGATGAGAAAACACCGTTCTGTATGATGCATACTCTTTCATTTCACTCTGTCTAATCCCCTCTTTCCACATCTGAATAGAAAATTCATCATTTCCCATTTTCCCGTATACCTGAGAAGTAATATAACAATACCAAGGAATAATATAACCAATATTATCATTTGTTCGATGAAGGTAACAATTCGCTTCACGAAACCTTTGAATCACATCGTTCATTCTCTTTTCACGAAACGCCAGAAGTCCAAGAAGCATGGCAATAAAAAAATACTCCTCATTTTTTTCTAAATAAGGAAGAAGTTTTTTCACCCGTATCTGATTCACGCAATCATAAGCCAGTGTCCATTCTCCCTGAAGAGCATATGTCGTTCCCAGAACAGCATAAATACCAAAAAGGGAGTGATAAGCAAGCCCATTCATTCCCAGAATCTCAATGAGTTTAAGAACCTCCTCAAAAAAAACACTTGCATGTTTTTCATCAAGTCCCAAAAGACAATTCATACCCATATTGAAATATGTCATGGCTATCTCATGAAAATCCTTCAGAGGAAAAAGATG
>JBKBIS010000298.1:0-1688 GCA_046294145.1 Brevinematales bacterium
CATCTTCATAGATACCCTTAGCGCGTTTGGCACGTATTTCATCAGTAGCCCCATAAGGCTGGCCACCTCCCCCAATACAGCCTCCGCGACAGGCCATAACTTCAATGAAATGGTAGGGTGGTTCTTTGCCAGCGGCAAGTGCATTCTTGACCTCTTCCATCACATACTGCACATTGGCCAGGCCATGAGCTACAGCAATATTGACCTTGGTACCATTGATATCGATGGTTGCCTTTTTGATGCCTTCGAGTCCACGGGTTTCTTCAAAATCAACTTTGCCGAGATCTTTGCCGGTGATGAGGTAGTAAGCGGTGCGAAGAGCGGCTTCCATCACTCCACCTGTAGCACCAAAGATGACACCTGCTCCTGTGTAATCACCAAGGATACTATCAGCCTCCATGTCAGGAAGGTTCAGAAAATCAATACCTGAAGATTTAATCATACGAGTAAACTCACGGGTTGTTAAAACAACATCGACATCCTGACATCCACTTGCGTTCATTTCTTCAGTACGGGTGATTTCATACTTTTTTGCAGTACATGGCATGATAGATACCCCATAAATATCGCAGGCTTTGAGACCTTTCTTTTCGGCGTAGTACGTTTTGGAGAGAGCACCTACCATCTCATGGGGTGATTTTGCTGAAGAGAAGTGGGGGATCATGTCAGGGTAATACTTTTCAAGATAATCCACCCAGCCAGGACAACAACTGGTAATGAGGGGAAGAGGACCCTTTTTGTGTACAAAACGTTCTACAAATTCGCTTCCCTCTTCCATGATGGTAAGATCAGCCCCAAAGTTGGTATCAAATATCGCATCAAAGCCAAGACGTTTGAGAACGCTATAGATCTTTTTGGTAAGAATGGTACCTGGTTCAAGTCCAAAGGCTTCTCCTACAGCTACACGAACGGCTGGAGCGATCTGGACAATTTTGTACTTCTTGGGATCCTGCAAGGCTTCCCATACGGCCGGAGTTTCATCCTTCTCATAAAGAGCACCTACAGGACAATGAGCAGTACACTGTCCACACTTGACACAAGGGCTATCAATAAGTTTCACATCCGCAGCAGGGGCAATACGCATATTGTAGCCACGTCCGATAAACTCAAGTGCCCACACGTTTTGCATAACCTGACAGACCTCAACACATCGGCCACACTTTACACATTTAGCAGGATTGATAGTAAGAGCAGGAGAGGAGTCGTCTACAGGATGTTCTACAACCATATTGGTAAAGGGTACCTCACGAATCCCAAAGTCCTCAGCAAGCTTTTGAAGCTCACAATTCCCGTTACGAGGACAACGCAAACAGTCGTTGGGATGATTGGACAAAATCAGTTCCAGTACAGTGCGACGAACCTGATAGAGCTCAGGATCGTGAGTAATAATCTCCATGCCAGGTTCTACCTTCGTAGCACAAGCACGTATCATTTTGGGATTGTTTTTGATTTTGACAATACACAAACCGCAGGCAGCAGTAGGGGGTAGATCAGGATGATTACAGAGCTTTGGAATATTGACCTGTGCTTTTTTTGCTGCCTCCAGAATAGTGGTTCCTTTGGGAACTTCAACGCCTATATCATTGATCTTTATCTGAATCATTTCCATGGCTTACCTCCTTTAGCTTTTCATCACAGCGCCAAACTTACACACAGCATAACAGTTGCCACACTTGATACACTTCGAT
>JBKBIS010000299.1:0-1667 GCA_046294145.1 Brevinematales bacterium
TTATTATGGAGGGGAGGGTACGTGTGGAGGTAAAGGATCCAACTTCGGGTAATGTAGTTTCACTGGCAGAGTTGGGTCCGAAGGACTTTTTTGGTGAGACGGCTCTTCTTCTTGATCAGCCAAGAAATGCCAGTGTGGTGGCTCTAACACCGGTAGAGGTTTATCCGATTTCCAGTAAGGATATGCTTGCTGATTATCTGGAGATTCATCCTCAGTTTGCTCTTCGTATGATTATGATTATGGCTCGTCGGGTGGATGAGATGAAAGATGCGTATCTCAAAGCCTATGGGTATCTTCAGTACACGAGACAAATTTTGGCCTCTGTTCATCAGAAAGAGGAGTAAAAGATTGCAAGAAGGGAAAAAAGAGTGTATAATATTTTATTCACAGAGAGGAGGAATGATATGAAATATGAGCTGTCGGAATATAATGGAAAAACTCTTTTGAAGATCAAGGAAAACCTGGTGACTGATCCTGATGCCAGGGAATTCAAGGAGGTATTAACGAACCTGATAGATAGTGGAAAGAAAGAGATTATTATAGATTTTACTGATATGGTGTTCATTGGGAGTAGTGGGATTGGAAAACTGCTTTTAGCTTATAAAAGGCTTGATGATATGGGTGGAAAACTTTACGTTACAGGTTTAAATAAAGATATTAAAGATCTTTTTATTACCTTTCGCTTGAATGAGTTTTTTCAGATTGTTGATGATTTGAGTCAGATTAAGTAGTTCCATGTCGCTTTTATTGTGGATAGGAATTGGTGTTGGCCTGATCAGTCTTTTCATCGTAGGAGTGATACAGTTTTTCTTCTCCCGCGAAAAGGGAGAGGATAGTTTCTGGTTAGCCAGAATTCTCAATCTCTACCGGCGAGATGTCTCAGTCCCACAGGCAAGTGAAAACCGAGAGGAGATTCTTCAGTTTTTTCAAAGAGTCATGGGATTTTATTCGTATGAGTTATTGAGGCTCACTTCTGAAGAGATTCTGGATGTCAAGCGTTCTGTAGAACTTTCTTTTCCTGGTCTTGCTTCTTTTCTTCTCGAGATTTCGTCTCCTTTTTATTATCAGCCTGTAGTTTTGTATGATATCGGTCCCCTTTCTTCTCTTTTAGCGCCTGTGTATTCACCTCGTTCTCATATGGTGTGGGTGTATGTTTTGCCTTTTTATCCTTTTGATGTAAAATATTTTCTTCTTGTTGTGATGCCTAGGCGTGTCCCTGGAAAGAAACAGTCTTCTGTAGCCATGTTTCTCATGAGGCAACTTTTTTTGAATCTCTATCTTGAGGAGGAAAGTAAAAGGTATCGGGAAAGTCAGGAATTTTTATTCAGTGTTTTCAATAAAAATCCTGTGGGGCTTGGGTTGACCAACAAGGAAGGGGTTATTCGAAAGTATAATCGGGAATTTTTTGATATTGCTGGAGAGATTAGGCGGATTCAGTTTCTCATAGGCGATGAACAATTTGAGTCTTTGAAGAGAACTCAATATATTGATACCTTTAGAAATTATAAGGATCTGTACCTTCATATTAAGGGTGCTCCGCTTTATGATGATACGGGAAATGTGAGAGGGTATATTTTTTCTGTTATCAATGAAACCAAAAGTTATCTTCTCAGTCAGAAGATTTCTCAGAGCGAGGAGCAGTTTCGCCAGCTCTTTCAGCAGTTACC
>JBKBIS010000029.1:0-11568 GCA_046294145.1 Brevinematales bacterium
GATACGGCTTTTGAAGGTTTTGGCAGCTCCAAAGAAAAGAGAACCCTGTATTTCAAAAACTTCAACATCTTTGGGAATATTTCTTGTTCTGATAGATTTTGGATCGGATGTTTCTTCTTCTTCCATTTCTTCTGTGAGGTGAGAAACCTGCGTGACATTTGACATTCGGTACATGAAAAGAAGAGCCGCCAGGACAATACCTACTTCAATGGCTACGGTGAGGTCAATAAACACGGTGAGAAGGAAAGTAGTCAGAAGGACAGCGATATCAGATTTGGTGGTTTTGAAAATAGCGGCAAAAACATGGTACTCACTCATATTGATAGCCACTTTCATACGCACAGCGGCCAGAGATGCGAGAGGGATGAGTTCTGCCCATTTTCCAAAGAACAGAAGAATTAACAGAAGTGTTATAGCATGAATCATTCCAGCGACGGGAGTACGACCACCGTTTTTGATATTGGTAGCTGTTCGTGCAATAGCACCTGCAATACCAGCGAGAAGAGCGATAGTGACAGCCGGCGAAAACATTTTCTGAATGATTTCCCATGAGATGTGAGGAATCCTTGGGGCAGGAAGCATATTGGGCACACTTCCATATCGCTGACCAATCGTTTCTACCGGGAGGTTAAAGATCTGTACGAGGGCCGTAGCAGCAAGAATGGCGACTAAGGAGCCAGGAATTTTTCTGGAGACTTTTGGCCAGAGCAGTATAATGAGAAAGGAAATTCCACCTATCAACACAGCCCAAGGATTCACTGTTCCTATGTAACGAATATAGTGTTCGATTTTGCCTACAAATTCAGCGGGAAGACTGGGTATAGTCAGGCCCAGAAAGTCTTTTATCTGAGAGGTAAAAATAATCATAGCGATTCCCGCCGTGAAACCTACGGTCACTGGGTGGGGAATGAAACGAATAACACTACCCAACCGTAGAAGCCCCATGAGAATGAGAAGGAAACCAGCAATAAAGGTGGCAACGGCTAATCCATCATAGCCGTATTGTTGCATGATACCAGCAACAATAATGACAAAAGCCCCAGTGGGACCACCAATCTGGACACGGCTTCCCCCAAGAAAAGAGATGAGAAATCCTGCTACAATCGCTGTATAGAGCCCCTGTTCTGGTTTTACACCAGAAGCAATAGCAAAGGCAATAGCCAAGGGAAGAGCAACAATCCCTACGAGAACTCCGGCAGACAGATCCTGCCAGAACATTTTGAGAGTGTATCCTTCCTTAAGAACTGTAAAGAATTTTGGGGTAAGTCTGGACATAAGGTATTCTCCTGAGAAAAATTTTTTCCTATATTTATGAGGCAAGAAGAAAAAAACAAAAAAATAGGTTTTTGGGTGAGTTCTGTAGGTATCGAAAAGTCTTTTCTGGCTTGCAGATATTCCTTGAGACGAAAATAGGCGATTTCGGGGTTATAGTGAGATAGAGCAAAACAGGTATACTTTTTGATGGCTCTGGAATAGGCAAATTCTCTGGATATGAGTTTTGCCATGAGCCACAAGCTGATTATGAGGAAGTGTGTAGGCATTATTTCAGAAAGGAAGTTATCAGAAATGTATTTGAGAAAAGTTGAGAACAAGATGAATCCTTTTGCTGAAAAACGGTAATAGCCTTTGTGTATTGAAGGAAGTATGAGAAGTGAAATGCGGAATAATAGGTTATAGCCACCTATTTTCTGCACAAAAAAGTTGATTTTCTGAGAAAAAGAGGGTATAGTAAAACAGAAAAAAAAAGGAGTATGGTATGCGAAGGGCTATTTGGAGTGGAGTGCTTTTTGTCATGGTATGGGTTTTGTTTTTTGGAAACGAGGGGAAAACAATTGCCATTCTTGATCTCAAGAATCTGAGTCAGCAGGCAGCGTATGATTTCCTCTCTTCAAGTCTGGCAGAGACCTTTGTGACGGTATTTGCCAAAAACAAAGATATCAAAGTTGTGGAGCGACAACAGTTAAAATCTCTTATTCAGGAACAAAAACTGGTGTTAACAGGATTGGTTGAGACAGATGTCTCAAACTCTCTTCGGATTGGTTCTCTTCTCTCAGCTCAATATCTTCTTCTTGGGAGTTATACAGTAGTGAAAGATAGAGTGGAAGTAAATGCCCGTTTGGTTGATGTTTTCTCTGGAGTTGTAGTTCTGGCAGAGAAACGAGAGGCTGTTTTAGGAGATGCTCTGTTTGCAGCAGTTCAAGAGATGGCTGAAAAGATGAGTTTAGCTATAACAGGAAGTGGTGTGGGGTATCTTTCTTTTGAGACTTCACCCTCCGGCGCAGAGGTGAGAGTCGGGGATGAAATTTTGGGTTATACTCCCATCGCCAAAAGAATGATGAAACCGGCTACTTATGATTTCACTGTGACGCTCAAAAATTATGAAGTGTATCGAAAAAGCGTTACCATTAAAGAAGGGGAAACCACAAAAGTTTTCCTTACACTGACAAAACAGGCAGGTGAAGTGAGGCCTTTTCGAACAACGATTGGGCTTCATTTTCTTCCTCTGCTTTTAGGAGATCCTTATCAACCATTTTTCAATATAGGAATAGTGGAATACCTCAATAGAGGCTTTATTTTAGGTATGGAGTATGGGGGAAATTTTATTACTCATAGATACAGTACTAATTTGCCCGGAGGAAAAAATTTTGAAGAAATCCAACTCCTCTATTATCATCGATTAGATCTTCTGGTGAAGTATGCATTCTTTTATCAGAATCGGTATATTTCACCTTATCTTGGGGTAGGTGCAGGTATTGTTTTTCCTAGGGATCGAGATACCACGTGGGAAGATGTTCGCTTCTATGCTAAAGGGATAGGAGGATTTACCCTCTTTCCTACAAGTCAGGTATCTCCCTTTGTGGAGATGACGTATTATACCACAAGCCCTTCTGAACTAGTTCTCCGTTATCGTGTGGTGAATCTATTCGGGGATTATAATATTGCCGAAAAGAATGTGGTGATGCAAAACCTTTTCATAGGTGTAGGGCTCCAGTTTGCTTATTAAAGGAGGATGATTATGAAACAAAATGTATTTTTTCTTGTGGGGATGATAATTTTGGTGGCTAGTTGTTCTTCTCTGTCCCAGGAGAATCCTCTTTTTGAGGGAACGAGGCTTATCGTGGTTAAATCTCCAAAAAATATGGTCATATCTTCTCCTACATTTGAGTGGAATTCTCCAGAGGGGATTTACTACCAGGTAGTAGGAGTGTTTACTCATCGTCTCAAGATTGAGGGAAAAAAGATCGTGAATACAGAAGATTGTATTGCCATGTGGACCAGTGGAATGAGTGGGCAGGCCGGAAATGTAGAGTATAGCAACTTTAAAGATTATCCAGCCTTGCAGAGTAGTGCTCCTTCTCTGATCCCTGGAAAGACCTATTATTGGGCAGTGTGGGCTTACAATAGCGATATGGAAGTAACGCACTCCAGTGCAGAGATTTCATTCACTTTTCAATAGGTAACAGAGTAGAGAGCACAGAGCCAGTAGAAAGTATTGCTACTGGCTCTTTATTTTTTCTGGAGAAGGGCTAGCATCTCTATATGATGGGTCTGTGGAAACATATCCACCATCCAGAGTTGCTCAATGTGATACATATCGGAGAGAGACCGAATATCACGTGCCATAGTGGCTGGTTTACATGAGGAATAAATGATTTTTTCTGGTTCCATCTGTCTGAGAACTTGAATGACATGGGGATCCATTCCTTTTCTTGGAGGATCGATAATCATCACGTCTGCATAGCCAAGTTTTTCGAGTGTATCATCAACAGAAGCCTGGATGAATTCAATTTTGCTTGTTATTCCATTTATTTGAAGATTATGCCATGCATCATCTACGGAGGCTTTTTGAACCTCTACTCCAATGGTTTCTTTGGCAAATTCTCCCACAAAAAGGGTAATGAGTCCTATACCACAATAGAGATCAAAGATGCGTTCGTGTTTGTCGGTAGCAAGAAAGCTGATGATTTTCTCAAGCCAGAGGGGAATAACATAGGTATTGACCTGAAAGAAGCTGTCTTTGGATATCTTGAATTTGAACTTTTTGCCAGCAGCTTTGACTACCTCGTATACAGGTCTATCTTCATAGTCAGGTGAATATACCCAGTGAACTACAGTTTCTCCGGGGACAGTCGTACGTACCTTAAAATTATGTGGGGGAAAGGGTTCTTGATGACGGAGTCTGGACAGGGCTTCATTGATACCAGGCATGGCTAACATACATTTTTCTATATCTACAATAAACTTGGTGTCCTTTCTAAAAAATCCAATGAGTTTTTTCCTTTCGTTGACCTTAAAGGTTTCGGTATTACGGTAGTAAAAAGGTTCAGGGCTTTCAATGATACCTGTGAGTTTGAGATTCTGGAATTTGCCCACTCGAGCAAAGGTTTCAAGAACAAGATTCTTTTTCACCTCAAGCTGAGTTTTATAATCAAGCATTTGATAATCACATCCCCCACAAAAGGAAAAATAAGGGCAGGGAGGTTTTTGTCTCTGCGGGGAAGTCTCAAGCCATTCGATGGGATCAGCCATGGCGTAGTCTTTGGTTTCTCGATAGATTTTTGCACGTATCCGTTCCCCGGGGAGGACGTAACGAGCAAAAATAATTTTTCCTTCATTGTTTCCTTCTTCATAGGCGATACACATTCCCTCTCCAGCATATCGATCTACCCGAAGAATAGTTTCTCTGTCGGCAATTTTTGTCTTTCGAGGGTTGATTTCTTCAACGGATGGAATTGGTTTCACGATTTTTTCTCCCTTTGATTTTTTTGTTTCGTTTTGGTTGAATTTTGATTCTAACAATTCGAGTGGCTGTAGCATGTTCTATTTCAAAGGTGAAATGAGTGTTTTCGTAGCTGTCTCCGATGCTTGGAATACGTCCGAAAACTGTGAGAAGATAACCAGCGATTGTTTCAAAATCCTGCTTTTCTATCTTTGTTCCCACGATATCATTCACGTCGTCAATGTTAGCCATTCCGTTTACATGCCATATCCCATTTTCATAGTGAAACATTTCCTCTCGACTGTCGATCCAGTTTCCTACGATTTCTCCGATGATATCATGATTGGTTACGGCTCCAACTACACCACCATACTCATCGACAATAAAAAGCATCTGAACACTGTGCCTTTGCATCTCTAAAAGTGCCTGAGTGATAGAAACTGTATCCGGGATAAAAATGGCTTTTTTGATGTATTTTTTGACAGGATCTTCACTTGGTCTATTGAGGATGTCTTTGTGATCAAGATATCCTACCATGTTATCAACCCGCATTTTGAAAACAGGAATACGGGTATGCTTGGTGGTAATCATAAGAGCTGCAGCTAATTGCACGCTATCGTTTTCTTCCACACAACTCATTCGGATGAGAGGAACCATAATTTCTTTGACTTTGACGTTCTTGAAATTGACTACACTCTCAATGAAGTCTTTTTCACTCTTTCTTAGTTCTCCACTTTGTTCTGCCATATGTATGAGGGATTCAAATTCATCCCGGCTAAAGATTTCACGTTTTCGGCGAATGCCTATCATCCAGAAGAGGAAGGAGATAATCCTATGAAAGAGAAATTGTACAGGAAGAAGCAAAAGAAACACGACGAAGATCAACCAGCCAAAGAGTTTCAGGTAAAGGGCATAGAGTTCTTTGGCCACTATTTTTGGCAAAATTTCTCCAAAGAAGAGAAGAAGAGGGGTTAGAACACCCATGGTGAGAAGAGAAATCACAAAAGGGTCCTGCCATCGTTGACTGAAGAGATGGGTAAACAATACAGCTAAAAGGACATTGACGAGGTTATTTCCAACAAGGAGGCTTCCAATCACGCTATCTAAATGTTTGAGAAGGAAAAAGAGAAGCCTTTCATGTCGGGCATGACTCTCAAGTTTAGCATAGAGCTTGAGCCTATTCATGGAGAGAAGGGCAGTTTCACTGCTACTAAAAAAGGCGGAAAGAAGGAAGAGTATAACAATTGCCCATATCATGGTTTTTTCCTTTTTTTGATGTCAACAAGAATAGCCTCAATCTGTTTGTCGTTTGATTTCTGTATGGTAAAGGTAAAATTGTCTGTTGTGATAACGGTTCCTCTTTCGGGAATATCACCATGCTTTTCAATCAGATAGCCTGCTAAAGTTTCATAGGTTTCGCTTTGAAGATGGGCATCAAAATAATCATTGAAATCCATGAGACTGATGTCTCCACTTACCTGGAAACGGTTTCCTGTAAGTTTAATAATCTTTTTGTGAAGGACGAAGGTTTCGTCCATTACCTCTCCGGCAATATCCCCCAGCACATCGGCAATAGTTACAATGCCTACAGCAAGCCCATATTCATCAACTACGGCGGCTATACGAAGTTTCTTATGTTTAAAATCCTCTAACATATCAGAGAGTTTTTTGGTTTCTGGAACGTAATACAGGGGTTGCATGATGTCTTTTGCTACTTTTCCTGTCTTTTTCTCTCTGTGGACATATTCTAAAAGATCCTGGATATAGACAACACCAATGAGATTGTCTTCTGTTTCTTCATATACTGGTATTTTGGAGTAGTGGCTTTTTTCACATATCTTGAGGATTTCTGGAATTGGTGTGTCCACAGGGACACTTACAATACGGTTTCTCGGGGTCATGATGTTCCAGACTTCTCGTTTGGCAAAGTTCAGGACCGATTCGATCATATCCTTTTCTTCATCGGAAAAGAGTTTTTCTCGCGAAACAATACTGAGAAGGGTTTCGATTTTCACTTCCTTGTTGTCTTCTTCGGTGGAAGGCTTTAATTGGTGTATAAGACGAATAAGTTTCTCGATACCCTTGTAGATTATCTGACCCACAGGTTCTAAGACACGGAAGAGGGGATAGAACCAGCTATTGTTTATGACAATCATGGCCTCAGGTTTGAAAAGAGAAAGCGTTTTGGGAAGCATCTCCCCAAAAAACAGTATAATACCAGTGATGATGAGAGAAGAAACAAAAGGACTAAAAGAGGGGAGCATCTGAGAGATGAGAGAAGAAAAAAGAATATTGACCATGTTGTTGAGAATCAAGATGATGACCAAAACGGCTCCCCCTTTTTTGGAGAGATGGCGGAGATTTTTTCTTATCTTGGAGAATTTTCCTGTGCGTATACGGGTCTCATCTAAGCCGACAAACACTGTTTCGCTGGAAGAAAAGAGAGCTGACAGAATGAGAAGTACAATACCACTTGCAATAAAAATCAGATTTGTCTCCATTACTGGACCGCTTGTTTTACCGTATTCACAATAAATTGGAGGGTTTCTTCAGTGAGAAAAGGATGCATGGGAAGACTGACCACTTCTTCAGCTGCCTTTTCGGCATGTGGAAAGTCTCCCTTCTTGTAACCAAGGTAGGTATATGCCTCCTGCAAGTGGAGGGGAATTGGGTAGTGTACAGCCGTTGGAATGCCTTTTTCTTTGAGTTTGGAGATGAAATTGTCTCTATCTTTGACACGAATGGTGTACTGGGCATATACGCTTCTGGTGGTGGTAGGTTCAAGAACGGGTGTGATAACTGTATCCTTCAAAAGCTCTGTATACCTGTTGCCAATTTTGTGTCGTGTATTGGCTTCATCCTCAAAGTGTGGCCATTTAGCTAAAAGAATGGAGGCCTGGAGAGTGTCAAGGCGGGCATTCATTCCCACATAGCGATGCTGATAACGCACATGCTGACCATGATTGGCTATTTGACGCATTTTGATAGCGAGATCATCGTCGTTTGTAAAAATCATCCCACCATCTCCATAACACCCAAGAGGCTTGGATGGGAAAAAGGAAGTGGCAGCCACATCACAAATCCCACAGGATTTTTTTTCTTTGTACAGGGCACCGAAAGACTGGGCAGCGTCTTCCATTACCCAGAGATTGTGTCTTCTGGCAATGGTATTGATGGCATCCATATCAGGTGTTTGTCCATAGAGTGAAACAGGGATGATGCCCTTTGTCCTTGGTGTGATGGCTTTTTCAATCTGATTGATGTCAATGAGATAAGTCCTGGGGTCTATGTCAACAAAGACAGGTTTGGCTCCTGCAAGGGCAATTACCTCTATGGTGGCTACAAAGGTAAATGGGGTGGTGATAATCTCGTCTCCGGGTCCGACACCATAGGCAAGAAGAGGTATCCAGAGAGCATCTGTTCCAGAGGCAACCCCAATCGCGTGTTTTGTTCCTACATAGGAGGCAAGGGTTTTCTCAAGTTCAGCCACATCGGGACCAAGAATAAAGGTGGTATTTTCCATGTTTTTGGAAAGCCTTGCCCAGATGGCTTCTTTGTCTCTTTGATATTGCGTTTTCAGATCAATAAAATCCACATTTTTCTCCTTTTTGTGTGCAGAGCACACGTTAGTAGTGTTTTATTATAAGGTGAAACATAGGAAAATTCAAATAGATGTTTTTTTTGTAAGCTCTTGAGAAAGTATCTTTTTTGAATGCACCCTGCCTGATAGGGGCTTCTTCTACTCTTTTGACTTTTCCTTTTGCCTGTGTTATAATACAATCCTCAACCTCTGAAAACAAAACAGGAGTAAAGTATGTCATCAGCATCTGAAAAGAGAAAAATCTTCGTCCAACGTATTCGTTATGTGGCATTGGTTCTTTTTACCTCTCTTATTATTATTTCTTTTGTGGTGAGCTTGGCTTACAATCCCTTTTCTTCTCAGGGGCGTATGCGTTCAAAGTTGGTCAAGGTGAATGGTAAATGGTTTTATGAAGGTATTGATACAGGTTTTGCCTACTGGTATGACGAACAGAAGAATCGTCTTCAACAGCAGGGAGTGAATTTTTCTGATAGTGAGATAGAACACCTCTTTTATGAAGAATCGGTGAAAAACTATGGCAAAACCCTGAGTATGGTTGAGTATACTCGACGACTTGGAGTGAAGCCTTCTGATTTCTTTTATAGTCAGCTTTCTCAGGCACTTTACCGTACAGCTAAGCCAACCTTTGGAGAAAAAGAATATCTGGATATTTTTTATACCCGTGATATGTTTTTGGGAAGCTGGGGAGATATTCAAAATACCATTCTTCTCTCTCCATCTTCTCTGGCTCTTCTTTATCAGGACACCAAAAACCTGGTTTATGATGTGGAAGTTGTCTTCACAGAAAGAACAAATTTTGTAGCCCGTTTTCTTGATAAAGGAGATCTGGAGGCCTATTACCAGCAGAATTTGACTAATTTTCTTGATACAGTGGTGGTGGACAGGATTACCTTCACGAACAAAAATACGGTATCAAATCGGATGCTTGCTGAGACGACTCTGGCTACTATTCAGGCAAAAGGATGGGATGAGGCACTGGCTACACTTTCTCCTGAGGCAGTGGTGACAAAGAGTATGAGCCTTACCAGAGATAAGCATCCTCGTGTTTTTGAATTACTTGAAACTGTTTCCTCCAATACGATACTGCCTAAACCTCTTTTTGAGAATAAACAGTATCATATCATTCGGGTTCAGAGGGTATCTTCTTTTGAGGAACTGTCCGGTTTTGCCCAGCAACGGCTTTTGAAAGCCTATCTTGCTCTTCATTTCGAGAGTTTGTGGGCAAAGCACTCCAATGATCTTGTGCAGACAATGGCTTCTCTTCAGGCAAATCCATCTCTTGATTGGAAAGCCATGGTTTCTCATAAGCCTTTTGGGTATGTGAGACTGCCAAAACTCTCTCTTGTGGATCTGTATCCTGAGGATGCCGAGGGAAATGTTTTCCCCTATCAGCTCTCTCAGCATCCTGAGGTCTTGTCTTTTCTTGTGTCTTCTGAAGCGTTGGTGAAACAGTTTGAGTTTGGAGGGGTGTATCTTGTGATCCGTAAGAATGGAATGGCAAAGATTGAGGAAAAACCAAAGACTTCACTTACATCGGATGCATCCTATTATATTATGAATGCATGGAATCAGGACTGGCAGAAGATGGTTGAAACCAGCATAAAAATTGCTTACAAGAACAAGAAGAGATAAAGGGTAAGCCCCCTGGAGAAAATTGTAGACTTCAGCCCGGGAAGAGCAGGAGAATATCTCAAGGGAAATGGTAACAGGGGGTGATGGAGATGGAAAAGACAGTGTTTGATTTGATTATTATTGGTGCGGGACCAGCGGGGATTTTTACAGCACTGCGTTATCATGAACGCTGGCCAGATCGATCTATTCTCATTCTTGAGAAGGGTCGGCCTATTGAAAAGAGACTCTGTCCCAAACGTGAAGGAAAACCCTGCCAGCATTGTTCACCCTGTAATATTACTACTGGTTTTTCTGGTGCAGGTGCCTATAGTGATGGTAAGCTTTCTCTTTCTCCTTTTATTGGTGGTGATCTGGTTGAGCTTTTTGACGTTTCTGTGGTGCAAGAAGCTATTCGATCTGTTGATGATATCTATGTTCGGTATGGGGCGGACAAACGGATTTATGGGCTTGAGAATCCAGATCGTATTGAGAGAATTCGTGCCAGAGCTATTCGGAGTCATATCCAACTTGTGGAAAATCCTCTTCGTCATCTTGGAACGGAAAAAAGTGTGGAAATTTATGCGCTTCTTCAAAAGCGTTTGCGAGAACAAGGGGTGGATATTCGATTTGAGTTGCCAGCGAGGGATCTTGTTGTGGAAGATGGGCGGGTGGTTGGAGTGGTAGCAGATCGTGTCTATCGGGCAAAGAGTGTTGTCTTAGCTGTGGGACGTGAGGGGTCTGAGTGGTTGAGTACGCTCATCAGACGATATCAGATTGCTTACGATGTTGGACCTGTGGATATTGGGGTCCGCGTTGAGGTCCGCAACGAGGTCATGAAAGAGATCAATGAAACCATGTATGAGGGGAAGTTTATCTACTATACGCCTACCTTTGATGATAAGGTTCGCACCTTTTGTCAGAATCCTGGTGGAGTAGTTGCTACAGAACACTATGAGGGAAATATTGCCGTTGTTAATGGACATAGTTATAAGTCCGAAGAACTTAAGACAGAGAATACGAATCTGGCTATTCTTGTTTCCCATGCCTTTACTCGTCCTTTTAATCAGCCAGTGGAGTATGGAAAGTACATAGCCGGTCTTGGGAATATGCTTTCAGGGAATCGTATCATTGTACAAAGATTTGGTGATCTGAAGAGAGGAAGACGCACTACCCCTGAGAGGCTTTTTCGGGGAAATCTTAAACCAACTTTGCCAGATGCTCTTCCGGGGGATTTGAGTCTCGTTCTTCCCTACAGGACTATGACAGATATCATTGAGATGCTTCTTGCTCTGGATCATGTGGCTCCGGGTATTGCAAGTTCTGAAACACTTCTTTATGGAGTGGAAGTAAAGTTTTATTCACAACGTCTTTTGGTTCGAAATTTTGAGACGTCTCTTCCTGGGCTTTATGCTATTGGAGATGGAGCAGGATGGACCAGGGGATTGATGCAGGCAAGTGTGAGTGGTTATCTTCTGGGAAGTATGCTTGAATAGTTTTTTTGCTGTTTTTTTGATTTTGTTCTATAATAAAGAGCGATTTTTCTCAAAACATGGAGGAAAACATGAAAAGTTATGAGGCAGTTATAGGCCTTGAGGTACATGTTCAGCTCAATACAAAAACGAAAATTTTTTGTAGC
>JBKBIS010000002.1:0-22750 GCA_046294145.1 Brevinematales bacterium
GATAAGGATAAGAATGGGGGGGCAGGTGATTTTCTTGTCTGAAAATTTTCATGGAAGATTGTATCTTTTTTATGATTATCACATAAAAAATTTTTTTTGTGTTTGTCTTGAAGAAATTCTTTTTAAAATATAGACAAAAAAACCGAAAAGAGGTATAATACTTCTAACAAAAATCCGGGAGGAAGACCTCTATGGAAGGAAAGCTCAAAGAACTTACTCAAAAGATTTATACGGAAGGTCTTGAGAAGGCGCAGCAAGAGGGTCAGATGATTATTCGAAAGGCAGAGGAGGAAGCTGGTAGGATCCTCGAGAGAGCCAAAAGGGATGCCGAACAGATGATAAAAAAGGCTGAACAGGATGCAGAACAGCTGAGACAACGTACTCTTTCTGAGGTGAAGATGGCCTCTGAACAGGCTATGGCAAGCCTGAGACAGGAAATTACTCGTCTTGTTGTGGATTCGGTGATAAAACCTTCGTTAAAGGATACTCTTTCTGATGAGAATGTCATAGGAGAGGTTATCCTCACTCTGGCTAAACATTGGTCGAATGAAGATGGGCGATTTGATATTATGGTGGTTCTCCCGGAGAGAAATAAAGAAAAGCTTCTGGGCTGGTTCAAGGCAAAAGCGGCTTCTCTCCTCGAGAAGGGACTTGATATTCGGTTTGAATCGAGGATGGAGGGGGGATTTAAAATTGTTCCTAAAGATGGGTCTTTTGTTCTTTCTTTTACAGAGAAGGATTTTGCTGAGTTCTTCCAGTCGTTTTTGAAGCCGCAGGCAAAAGAGATGCTCTTTGGGGGAAAGTAGTGCGGTACTACTATCTGCTTTCCGGTCTCTATGATATTTCGCTTGAGGCAGAAAAGGTTGGAAATACGCTTGATGAGGTCTGGAATCTCTGTGCAGAAGAAATGACGGAAAAAGACTTTGAGGGACTCAGATCTCTGTTTCTTTTTAATGACATTGCCAATGCGGTGAATTATGGCAAGCCTGATTTTGTGTATAGGTATCCTGCTTATTATACTCAGGAAGAGTTTGAAGAAAATATGAAAGATAGTGATGGTTTTCTTCCTTTTCTGGCAGAGTACTGGTTTGCCTATCAGAATGAGAGAAGACTGTATCCTGAGCTTTTGCCAGAGGAGGAATTGACAGTGCTTTTGTATGAGCATCTTGATGATTTTTCTGATGTGTTTGTGAGGGAGTACTATGAGCGAGAGGCTCATCTTCGGAATATCAAGGCTGGGCTTGTGGCCAGGCGTTATCATCGGCCTATGGAAAGAGCTATGCTTCCGGTGGGGGAGTTTTCTGATCTGATGCGGCGGAGTTCTTCACCAGATTTTGGAGTGGGGGGGGAGTTTGATTTTATTGAGAAGGCTGCACAGATGTATGAGAGTGGACGACTCATGGAAATGGAACTTCTTTTTGATGAGGTGAGATGGAAATGGCTTGAGCAGAGGGTGATGCTTGAACCGTTTTCAGCTCATGAGGTGTATAGCTATGTACTCAGACTATCGATTGTGAATCGCTGGCTTTCATTGGTGGCAGATGAGGGAAGAAAAAAGCTCAAGTCTTTGATTGATTCTATTGAATCTAAGATTGTATTTTCACATGAATTTGACATCCGCCAGGGGAGGAAATAATGGTCAAGGGAAAAGTAAAAGGAATTATTGCCAACCTCGTTGCTGTAGAAGTTGATGGTCCAGTCGGACAGAATGAGATTGCTTTTATCCAGATGTCGGATGCTCACTTGATGAGTGAGGTGATCAAGATAACCGGCAATATAGCCTATGTTCAGGTTTTTGAGTCCACACGTGGACTTAAGGTGGGGACAGAGGTGGAGTTTACAGGTCATATGCTTGAGGTAGAACTTGGGCCAGGTCTTCTTTCCAGGAATTTTGATGGGCTTCAGAATGATCTTGATAAAAAACAAGGGATTTTTCTGCGCCGCGGAGAGTACACAGATCCCCTTGATTATGAGGCAAAATATGATTTCAAACCACTTTTGAAGGTGGGAGATCTGGTACAGCCTGGGGACTGGCTTGGTTCTGTCAGGGAAAACTGGATTGATCACAAAATCATGGTGCCTTTCAAACTGGAGGGGAAATGGCGGGTGAAATCTCTGGTGTCTGCGGGGTCTTATAGGGTAAAGGATGTGATAGCCGTTCTTGAGAATGATGAGGGTGAAACGGTTGATGTAACGATGGTACAACGTTGGCCTGTCAAAAAAGAAATACGATGCTATCGAGAAAAACCAAGGCCATTTAAGGTGATGGAAACAGGTATTCGTATTATTGATACTTTCAATCCTATGGCAGAAGGGGGAACAGGATTTATTCCAGGGCCTTTTGGGTGTGGAAAAACAGTGCTTCAGCATGCTATATCCAAAAATGCTGAAGCTGATTTGATTCTCATTGCTGCTTGTGGAGAACGTGCCAATGAGGTGGTGGAAATTTTTACGGAGTTTCCTGAGCTCATTGATCCTCGTACTGGACGGAAATTGATGGAGCGAACTACTATTATCTGTAATACCTCAAACATGCCGGTGGCGGCCCGTGAAGCCTCTGTGTATACGGCTATGACAATTGCTGAATACTACCGAAACATGGGGCTTCGAGTGCTTCTTTTGGCGGATTCTACTTCGAGGTGGGCACAGGCTCTTCGAGAGATGTCTAACCGACTTGAGGAACTTCCAGGACCGGACGCTTTCCCCATGGACTTGCCTGCCG
Source organism: Brevinematales bacterium (assembly GCA_046294145.1). Taxonomy (GTDB): domain Bacteria; phylum Spirochaetota; class Brevinematia; order Brevinematales; family Thermospiraceae; genus Thermospira. The sequence continues at coordinate 2,723 of JBKBIS010000002.1, forward strand.
TCATTTCTAATTTCTACTCTCGGGCTGGTTTTGTTTATCTCAACAATGGACAAACGGGATCTGTGACCTTTATTGGGACGGTATCTCCAGCTGGTGGAAATCTCAAAGAACCTGTGACAGAAGCTACTAAAAAGGCTGCTCGATGTTTTTATGCTCTGGCTCAGGCAAGAGCTGATTCCAAGCGTTATCCCGCCATTGATCCGATAGATAGTTATTCAAAATATCTTGAATATCCCGAGATCCAGGAATATCTCAATAAGCGTCTTGGTTCTGATTGGGTGGAAAAGGTGTACAATGCTCGGAACTGGACGCTTCGAGGAAAAGAGGCTTATGATCAGATTACCATTCTAGGGGATGATGGGGTGCCTATTGAGTATCATGTCACCTACTGGAAATCGGAGACAATTGATTTTGTACTTTATCAGCAGGATGCTTTTGATGAGATTGATGCCATTACGCCACTAGAAAGACAAAAATATATGCTTGATCTTGTGACAGAGATTTTAGAGAGCGATTTCGAGTTTTCGTCTTTTGAAGAGGTAGGACAGTATTTCAAACGGCTTATCAATATCATGAAACAGATGAACTATAGCCCCTTCAAACAAGAAAAGTTTTTGCAGTACGAGAAGGAACTCCGTGAAGCCATAGCAGAAAGGAGGAAAAACGCATGAGTGGCCAGGCATTTCAAAAGATTTATACAAAGATAACCAGGATCACCAAGGCTACGTGTTCTCTGATTGCCGAGGGGGTGAGTTATGAGGAGCTTGCCTATGTGAATGGGCGGCCTGCTCAGGTGGTGAAGATTCAGGGCAACGAGGTGACCCTTCAGGTTTTCCAGGGTACTGCGGGGATAGGGACCAATGCCGAGGTGGTTTTTACAGGAGCACCGCCAAAACTGAAAGTTTCGGATCAACTTGCCGGACGCTTTTTTAATGCGTATGGGCAGCCGATTGATGGTGGGCCAGAAATTGAGGGTGAGGAACGAGAGATTGGATCTCCTTCGGTAAACCCTGTTCGTCGTAAACAGCCATCAGAATTGATTGCCACGGGTATTGCGGGTATTGATCTTAACAATACTCTGGTTACTGGTCAGAAGATTCCTTTCTTTGCTGATGCGGATCAGCCTTATAACATGGTGATGGCAAATGTAGCTCTTCGTGCCCGTGCAGACAAGATTATTCTTGGAGGGATGGGACTTTCCAATGATGATTATCTCTATTTCAAGCATCTTTTTGATAATGCAGGGGCTCTCAGTAAGATTGTATCTTTTGTGAACACCACAGAGGATCCTCCCGTGGAGAGGCTTCTTATCCCTGATATGGCTCTCACTGCAGCGGAGTATTTTGCTGTTGACAAAAATGAAAAGGTGCTTGTTCTTCTTACTGATATGACGCTTTATGCGGATGCCCTGGCTATTGTGTCAAACAAGATGGATCAGATTCCTTCCAAGGATTCTATGCCGGGTTCTCTTTACTCGGATTTAGCCAAAATTTATGAAAAGGCTGTGCAATTTCCGTCGGGTGGATCGATTACGATTATTGCTGTGACAACCCTTTCAGGAGGAGATATTACGCATGCCATTCCTGATAATACGGGATACATCACTGAGGGTCAGCTTTTCTTGAGAAAAGATAGTGATATCAACAAAGTAATTGTGGATCCCTTCCGCTCGCTTTCTCGTCTCAAACAGCTTGTGATTGGAAAGAAGACCAGGGAAGATCATCCCCAGGTGATGAATGCAGCAGTTCGTCTCTATGCAGATGCAGCCAATGCAAAAACCAAGCGGGACAATGGGTTTGATCTGACAGATTATGATGAACGGTGTATACAGTTTGCCCGTGAGTATTCAGAGAAGCTTCTGGCTATTGATGTGAATATTGCGGTGGATGAGATGCTTGATACAGCGTGGGAACTTTTTGCCAAGTACTTTAACCGTAATGAAGTGGGTATCAAAAAAGAACTCATGGATAAGTACTGGAAAGGGCAGTAACCTATGGCGATTAAGTATCAGTTTAACAAGCTGGCCATGCAGGCCATGCAAAAACAAATCAAGATACGCCAGAATGCTCTTCCTACCTTGAAGAGTAAAGAGACGGCTCTTCGTCTCACAGTAAAAAGGCTCAAGGAGGAGAGGGACAAAATTTCTCAGGAATTTGATCGTTATCTTCAGGAGATGGAGGCTAATATTCGTCTCTGGGCGGAGTTTCCCGATGCTCTTGTCCTGCTTGAGAAAGTTGTCATTACTACCCAAAAGATTGCTGGAGTGAAAACTCCGGACTTCTCTGATGTGCAGATGAGAGTAGGATCTTATTCACTTTTTCATGCTCCTATGTGGTATACCGATGGAATTGGGCAACTGGAAAAGATAGCGAGGATTCTTTCACGACTCAAGATCCTTGAGAGAAAGATGGCCATTCTGGATTATGCGAGAAGGAAAACGACTCAGAAGGTGAATCTCTACGAGAAGGTGCAGATTCCTGCCTATGAAGAGGCTATTCGAAAGATCAAGCGTTTTCTTGAGGATGTGGATAACCTTGAGAAATCGGCACAAAAGATCACCAAGCAAAAGGTGATTGAAGGTGGGGAGGGATAGCATGATTGAAAAGATGCAAAAACTCTCCTGTTTTATCTACCATCAGGAAATAGAAAAGCTTCTTCAGGATCTACAGAGTCTTGGGCTTGTCCATATTGAAACCATGACTACAGATGATGAGGAGATCAAACGTCTTGAGTCGGAAAAAAAACTTCTTGATGATGCCCTCAAGGTTTTGAAAGGTTATGTCAAAGAGGAAAAAGGGCTTCAGAAGGAAAAGATTCAGGAGAACGCTCTCGATGTAGCGAAAAAGATAGTGGATCGACAAAATGCTATTCAGCAACTTCAGGCAGAAATCCAGAGTATGGAAAGAACGCTCAGAGAGATCTCTGTTTGGGGTGAATTTGGACCTGAAGACAAAGCTAAACTTGAGTCTCTTGGACTTTCTATTCGTTTTTATGTGGCACTGGAATCAGCTTACAAAAGGCTGGTAGGTGATCTTCCTGTAGAGAAAATCAATCAGATAGGGAAAACGGTGTATTTTGTGGCTATTACTCCTGTGGGAGAGGAGATTGAAGCGCTCAAGCCCTATGAGGTGGCTTATCGTCCTCTTTCTATGGAGGCTCTTGAAAAGGAGATTGCCATCAGAGAGGCGACGTTTTCTGAGTGGTTTCTGGAACTGGAACATCTTGTTCCTATGATGGATGTCCTTGAACGAGAAAAACTCCTCATTGAGGATAGGCTTGCCTACAGGTTGGCTGAGATCTCAGCTGTTCCAGAGGCTGAGGGGACGGTACGTTTTCTTCAGGGATGGTTTCCAAAAAAGAAACGTGCGAGGATTGAAGCACTGCTTCAGTTGTATACCATAGTCTATCTTATTGAAGATCCCAAACCGGCAGAGAATGTGCCGGTACTTCTCAGAAACAATCCCTTTAATCGTCTTTTTGAACCTATTCTCACTCTCCATAGTGTGCCTTCTTATTATGAGATTGATCCTACCCCCCTTGTAGCTCCCTTTTTTGCCCTGTTTTTTGGTCTTTGTATGGCAGATGTGGGGTATGGGGGGATTATGCTTCTTCTCACCTTGGGACTGGTGTTTTTGACAAAGGGGCCAGCACGAAGGCTTGCGTGGCTTGGGGTGGTGTTTAGCGTGATGACAATGTTGGCAGGATGGGTTCTCAATAGCTTCTTTGGGGTTCAGCTTACAGGGATTTTGCCGAGTGAATGGAGAGGGACGGTGTTTTTTGCTAATATAAATGATGCTATGGCCTTTTCTTTAATGTTAGGAGTTCTTCAATTGTCTATCGGTTTGATAGTGAAGATCATAAACAAGATCCGTATGGATGGGGTGGTATATGCCCTTCATCCTCTTGGGACGCTTCTTTTACTTCTTGGTGTGCTGATAGCTATGGTGGCATCATTTTCTCCTTCGGGATTTTCTATTGGGCCATTTGCTGTGCGGTCCTGGGTGGATGCCATACCCAATGCTGTTATGGTGGGGAGTGTGATGGTAGTAGTTGGTGTGGGACTTATTCTTCTTTTCAATAATCCTCAGAATAAGCTCTGGGTTCGTCCGCTTCTTGGATTGTGGGAATTGTATGGCACAGTCACTGGGCTTCCGGGAGATATTCTCTCTTATATTCGGTTGTTTGCCCTTGGTCTTTCTGGGGGTATGCTGGGGAGTGCCTTCAATCAGATTGCTCTCATGGCACGGGGCGATAACCCCGGGATTCTCAACTGGGTGGGAATGGTTCTGATTTTAGTGGTAGGACATGGGCTTAATCTGGCTCTTGCTCTGTTGGGGGCTTTTGTTCATCCCCTCCGCTTGACCTTTCTGGAGTTCTTCAAGACTATGGATTATCAGGGTGGTGGGAGACGGTATGAACCGTTTCGACATAGAGAATATATGCAAAAGGAGTAGAATATGGAAAATGCTTTGGCTTTGATTTTAGGCGGTATTGGGCTGGGGCTTATGGTAGGGATGCCGGGTGTAGGTTCAGCTATGGGGTTAGTGATTAGTGGAAGTACGGCTATTGGGGCTCTCAAGAAGCGTCCGGATGCTTTTGGAACCCTTCTGGTGGCTTCGGTGCTTCCATCAACCCAGGGTATTTATGGATTTGTGAGTTTCTTTTTTTATCAGAGTTATATGAAACCTGAACTAACCCTTTTGCAGGGCGCGGTGATGCTTGGAGCCGGGATTATGGTGGGACTCGCTGGTCTTGTGTCGGCTATTTATCAGGGGAAGGTTTGTGCCTCCAGTGCAGCAGCTATTGGCTCCGGTCATAATACCCTTGTGCCCGGTCTTGTGATGGCAGCTCTTCCTGAATTTTATGCTATTCTCGCCCTTGTGGCAGCTATCCTGATGACGGGTTTGATGGGATAATTGCTTATTTTTGTTTTTTGATGGCTGTCTCTTCTCATTTTTTGGTAGTCTCAGTGCAGATGAAAAGAGGAGAAGGGACAGCTTTTTTTTCAACAGAAAGGAGTGGGGATAAAAACGAATGATTGCTGTTGAGAATATTGCCAAATCATACGGAGGACAGAAACTTTTTTCAGAGGTATCCTTTACGATTCATCCCAGAGAAAGAATAGGTCTCTGTGGGAGAAATGGAAGCGGAAAAACTACACTTCTTCGTCTTTTTTCAGGAGAGGAAGAGGTGGATGAGGGACGAATTGTATTTCCTCGAGATTATAGGATAGGGTATCTCAAGCAGCACCTTGTCTGGAGGGAGAAAACTGCTCTGGAGGAGGTGAGACAGCATATTCCTGGCGAAGAGAAGCCTGCCTATGAGGCTGAGAAACTTCTTCATGGGCTTGGGTTCAGTCATGAGATGGTAGGGTTTTCTCCTTCAGCTCTGTCAAGTGGCTATCAGATGCGGCTTGCCCTTGCCTGTGTGCTCGTTTCAAAGCCGGATCTTTTGCTTTTAGATGAGCCTACCAACTACCTTGATATTCTTTCTATTCGTTTTTTGAAAAATCTTCTTCTTGGCTGGAAAGGAGAAATGATTATTATTTCTCACGATAGGGATTTTCTTGATGAGGTTATTACCCATACACTTTATATTCATCGTCAGCGTATTCGTAAGATGGAGGGAAAAACGGAAAAGATGTATACTCAAATTGCCCTTGAGGAGGAGGTGTACGAGAAAACAAGAATTCACGAAGAGAAAAAAAGACAGCAGATAGAACTCTTTATCAGTCGTTTTCGTGCCAAGGCCAGGCTTGCCAGTCAAGCGAAGTCAAGGCAACGGATGCTGGCCAAAATGGAACGTAAGGAGAAACTGGAAAAGCTTCCGGAGTTGGAATTTCATTTTCCTTATGCGGAAACGAGTGCAAAAATTTTGCTTGAGGTTGAAGGCCTTTCATTTGGATATGAGAGACCACTCTTTGAGAATCTGTCCTTTCGTGTGGAAAAGGGGGAGTGTGTGGCTGTAGTGGGTCGAAATGGACAGGGAAAAACGACGCTTCTTGAGGTTATTCGGGGGCAGAAGACTCCGTGGATTGGAAAGGTGACCTATCATCCTCAAACGAAGGTGCAATATTTTGGTCAGTCAGAGGTAGAAAGACTTCATCCAGAGAATACTATTGAAGAAGAGATTATGAATAGCCTTGGTGAGAGAAATAGGACTCAGGCACGAAATATTGCTGGGGCTATGCTTTTTGAGGGGAGTCTTGCCGAGAAACCTATCGGGGTTTTGTCCGGGGGGGAGCGGTATCGTGTCCTTCTTGGGAAGATCTTGGCGAGGTCTTCTAACCTTCTTCTTCTTGATGAGCCAACCAACCACCTTGATATGGAAGCAACTGATGCTCTTCTTGCGGCCCTGGATCAGTTTCCTGGAGGTATTGTTTTGGTGACCCATAATGAGGCCTTTCTTCGTGTGTTAGCCACGAAGTTTGTTGTTTTTAATGAGGGGAGGGTTCTTGTTTTTGAAGGAACGTATGATGATTTTCTAAAAAAGATTGGCTGGGATTGGGAGGTGGAGGAGAAAAGAGAGTTTTCTTCTGGGACAAATCAGAGAATAAACCGACAAAAGAGAGCAGAGATTGTCCAAGAAAAATCAAGGGTTTTGAAGCCTTTGCAACAGAGGCTTGCTCAATTAGAGAAAGAGATTGCAGGGATGGAAGAAGAAAAAAATCGTCTCACAACGCTTCTTCTGGAGGCTTCTGTGGCTTCTGATGGAGAACGTATCAGGGTTTATGGGGTGTCTCTGAAACAGGTGGAAAGAACACTTGAAGAAAAATATGAGGCGTACTATATCCTGGCTTCAGAAGTAGAAGAAAAAGAAAAAGAATATGATTGGCGCTTGAAAGAGGCATAGAACAACAGGAGGGAATATGGTGTTCTTCTGGAAGGGGATTATAGGTTTCGTATTCGGTTTTCTGATTGGATCGATTCCCTTTGCAGTGTGGTTGGGAAAATGGATCCTCGGGGTAGATGTCCGGCAATATGGGGATCACAATCCCGGTGCGACGAACGTCTTTCGGGCAGGAGGGAGATGGGTAGGTGTTTTCGTGGTTTTTCTTGAGGTTGGGAAGGGAGCTTTGCCAGCCACGCTGGCCTATCATCTATGGGGGATGAGGGATTGGTGGCTTGTTCCTGTACTTCTTTCGCCTGTTTTGGGACATCATTTTTCGCCTTTTTTGGGTTTTCGAGGGGGGAAAGCGGTGGCAGCCACCCTGGGGGTGTGGGGGGCTGTGACATTTGGTCTTATACCACTGGTGGGGGGTATAGTTGCCTTTTTTGTGAGGTTCTTTTTGAAACCAGACGCCTGGGTGGTGATGGTGCTTTTTCTTTCAAATCTTCTGGCCGGTGAGGTTCTGGGGATATGGCGGAATGGGTATCTTCTGGTTGGGTTTGTTCTTAACTGGCTTTTTCTCGTCTGGACTCATCGGAAGGAATTGTGGGTTATTCCCCAGATAGGCTGGAAAGGCAAGTCCTGAAAAGTTTTTGAAAAAAGTGCGAAAAAGTTACCACAGTCTCTCTAATTGTGTCTCGTTATAGAAATAGAGAAGGATATCTTTGTAGGATTTTCCGGCAAGAGCCATGCCGTAGGCATCCCACTGGGCCAGTCCTACTCCATGACCGTATCCCAATCCATGGATAACAAGCTTTTCTTCTTCTATCCAGATATTGGCACGGGTGCTTTTCATGAGGGTAGGTCCAATCATGTTTCGGAGGTTGGTGCCCGGGATCTTGATGGTTCTTCCTGCCTCATCGATAAACTGCACGATTCTCAAACGCTGGGATGGCGTGCGTTCTAAAACATCCACCTTTTTGATGGGAGCCGTACCTAATTTTTGAGAGAGAGTGGCAAGAGGAATTTCTATTTTCCATTCATTGTTTGGGTACACTTTATAATAGGGAGAAGGAAGGGATCGGAGATAAGGCCAGGCTATTCCAAAGACTTCTTCACTATTTTCGGTGAAACCACCACTGGCAGCATGGAAATAGGCAGGAATAATCTTCCCATGATATCGGATAACCTCTCCTCGTGTTTCGTCCACAGCGAGAGAGGTAGCTTTGTGTTCGGCACTTTCGCCTTTGTAGACCTGGGAACGTGTATCAGCATAGACATCAAAGGGCAGATTTTTTTGTTGACTGGATACCATTTCATAGAGGGCGTAGGTTCTTGCAGCAACGGCCTGGGCTTTGAGAACTTCTTTTGGCCAGGTAGGGGGTATCTCCGATGGGACTACACTGTAGAGATATGTTTCTATATCTATCACGTTGATAATCATCAGGTGGTTATTGGTGAGAAGCACAAGAAGATTTCCCTTATAACTTCCCTTTGGAAGATGGAAGCTTTCACCAAGAAATTCGCAGGAGGTTTCGTCGAGGGGGACACCATTTACGGAGAGTTTGTTGCTTTCGATGGAAAGAAAGACTTTGCCTTTGCCCCTTTCCTGATAGGAACCGACTTTGAAAACAAAGCTGCCTGAAAAGGAAACAGAAATACTGGAAATGTTTTCTAAAAGAAGTATTTTGAGACGGGGGGTTTCTTCTTTCAAGGGAGAAAAAGCTGGCAGAGTACTTGACGAGCAACCGGTGGTTATAAAGAGAAGAAGAAGAGCGTTCCACAGAACCTGTGTAAAAAGAGAACGGTGCATAGGATCTCCTTTTTTTCTCTGTTATACTTTATCGGAAAAAAAAGGCATGTCTATAGAATGAAAAAGCTTCATAGAGGGAGAAATTGTCTGGAAGCTTTTTCATAACTTAAGAAAGGAATATATGTTTTCTTTTTTTTAAAAAAACTGAATTTTTGAGAAGAAGAAGCCGATAGGTACAATGGTGGAGGTTGGTATGTTTATTGATAGGCGGCAGTTTGAGAGAGAGATTATTGATATTCCCGGACGGTATGAGGGAAAGGGCAAGTGGCAGGATTGCCATATTGATGATATTTCTGAGGATGGGATTGGACTGGAGGGGGTGAGCAAACTTCATGTAGGTGAGACGATCAAGGTGGAATTTCGAGGGAAAATCTTTGAGACAAGAGTTATTTATGTAGAGGGAGAGCATGCGGGGGTTAAACTTGTTAATCCTTCGGATGAGGATAGAAAGTGGCTTGCTGAACAAAAAAATATAAAATGAATGGGTGAGTATGGAGGTTTTCTTCTGAGAGGCTGAGGAGAAGGTTTTTCTCTAAAGATTTTCCCATTTCTGAGTTTATGGCCTTTGAGAAGAGTTTTCAGGATAGAAGACGTTCTACAAGGGAGAGCACTTCATCAGCACGGAAGGGTTTGGCAAGCCAGCCGTCAGCATTAATATCGTTTGCCTTTTGTCGGAGAATGTCTTCGTTTCTTCCGGAGATAAGGATGACGCGGGGTTTATTTCCTTTTCGTGAGTTAATGATTGCCTGTCCCAGGGTGTAACCTGTTATCCCTGGCATCAGAAGGTCGATAATCACCATGTCAGGATCTTCTTGTATAATATCCTCTATTTGAGGAACAGATTGGAGACAAAGTACATCATAATGAGCTGACTTGAGGGTCTTTTCAAGCATATGGAGCACATCTCTCTGATCGTCAATGATGATGATTTTTTTCATCGGACACGTCTCCTTTTTTGATTATAACAGAAATTACCAAAGATTGCAAGTCTTATTTGGTTGTTTTTGTAATGTGAGAATTCTCCTTTATCCTTTTTCTTTCTTGCGATATCTTGCTGTTTGCTTTATGATAAAGCACTTTGAAAAAGGAGCCAGATGTGGCAAAGGTGTGGTTGGGAATATTTAATTTTTTGGGTAGTCTTGGGATTTTTCTTTTTGGTATTCGCATCATGAGTGAGGCTATCCAGAGGGCGGGAAGTGAGAAGATAAAAAAGGTTCTGGGTTTTCTTACTCGTACTCCGCTTGGTGGTGTCATGGTTGGGCTTGGAATTACTGGGATTATTCAGTCTTCATCGGCAACGACGGTAATGGTGGTTACATTGGTTCATGCCCAGCTTATGAATCTTGCTCAGGCGATAAGTGTGATCATGGGAGCCAATATTGGAACTACTTTCACTGCCTGGATTGTGTCATTTTTTGGGTTCAAGTTTGATATAGGATTTCTCACCATGCCAGCCATTGCTCTTGGTTTTCCTATGGCTTTTAGTAGTCGAGAGAGGTTTCGAAACCTGGGGGAATTTATGGTTGGTTTCGGTCTTCTCTTTTTTGGATTGGGGCTTCTCAAGAATTCAGTGCCTGATCTCAAGAATCATATGGAGGTACTGAGTTTTATTCAAAAGATTTCTGGATTTGGATTTGGAAGTGTGATTCTTGCTGTATTTATAGGGACTATCATGACAATTATTATTCAATCTTCAAGTGCGGCGATGACGATTACGATTGCTCTGGCTTATAAGGGATGGATCCCTGCAGAGATTGCTTTTGGGTTTGTGCTAGGTGAAAATATTGGTACTACTATTACCGCCTATCTGGCTTCTTTGAGTTTAAATATCAGTGCAAAAAGGGCTGCTCGAGCTCATATGCTTTTTAATCTGATTGGGGTAGCGTGGATGCTTGTAGTTTTTTATCCGTTTGTTGGTCTGGTGGATAGGCTTGTTCCTGGGTTGCTTCAGGATCCAGAAAATCTTCCTTTTCATCTTTCGGCTTTTCATTCGCTTTTCAATATCTGTAATACTCTTTTTCTTGTATGGTTTATTCCTCAGCTTGTGGCTATAGTAAGCTGGTGGGTGAAACCGAAGAAACTTACTGATGAGACCTATGAAATTAAGCCTATTCGCGTGGGGATGCCAGATTTTGCTGAGGCAAATATCAGAATGGCTAAACGGGAAATAGGTCGAATGATTGGGATGACGTATGAGATGGCTCTTCAGTTTCTGCGTGTGGTGAAAGAGGATGTCAAGACGATTGAAGATGCAGAGATTCAGATTCAAGAGCAGGATGGGTATATCGAACAGATGCGGGAAAGTCTTTCTCGTTTTTTAGCAGAATGTCGTAGCACTATTGTCACAGAAAGACAAAGTTATGAGATTAATGCCTATCTGATTCTTATTGGGGAAATAAGAAGTATAAGTACGAGTATCAGTATTCTTTTTTCTCTTCTGAAAAAGAAGAAAAAGAAAAAGCTCAAGTTTCATAAAAATGGCATGGATGAGATTATTCAGTATACCTATGAAGTATTGGACTTTCTCAAGTATAATGTAGATTATCTTCAAGAAAGGCTTCAGGATCATAGTATTGAATTGGCTCGAAAAATGGAAAAAGCCATCAATTCCAAGCGTAATCGACTCCGAAAAGTGGTGGAAAACAAGTTGATTAAAGGGGCTGATATTGAGGGGGAGATTATCTACATGGAGATGGTGAAGCATCTTGAACATATTGGGGACTTCTGTTATACTATAGCGAACTATCTGGAGGATCTTGTATAGTTCATGGTGTATCGCTTGCTTGGGGAGAACGGATGTGTGGTGTCAGTGATTGGCTATGGGGGATGGGCTCTTGGAGAAGAGGGATGGCCTGATGTGAAGACTACTTTGGCCCTTCGTTCTCTGGAAGAGGCTTTTGAGCTGGGAATTACTCTGTATGATACGGCTCCTTTCTATGGAAGAGGGCTTTCGGAAGAGCGGATTGGAATGGTTCTCTCTTCTGTTCGTAAGCAGGTGGTGATTGCTACTAAATGTGGTATCCAGTGGGATGACTCTCGGGTATGGCTTTCTCTTGCCAGAGATGATATTTTGAGAGAGGTTGAGGGGAGTCTTCGGCGTTTGAGAACAGATTATATTGATCTTTATCAGGTTCATTGGTATGATCAAAAAACATCTCTTCTGGAGGTTTGCAGGACTCTTCAGGAACTTCAGAGGCAGAGGGTTATTCGTCATATAGGGGTGTGTAATTTTCCTGTGGGGCTTCTGGCTAAAGCTGTTCAATGGATGGATGTGGTCAGTGTGCAGGCAGAATACAATCTTGTCAATCGGAAGGCAGAAGAGGAGATTCTTCCTTTTTGTCAGAAAAAACATATAGGATTTCTTGCCTACAGTCCGCTGGCTCAGGGTTTTTTAGCTGGGAGGGCTTTTGATCCCCGGAGTCGGGTGAAAGATGTTCGAAAGCATAACTTTCTTTATAAAAGTGGACAGTGGAGGGAGATAACGGAAAGAAAAGAGGATGCTTTTCGGTTTTTGCTTCGTGAGGATGGGGTAACGGCATTTCTCGTGAGTATGACAAGACCTTCTCATGTTCGAGAGAACGTGGAGATAGTGGAGGCTTTTTTCTCATCGTAGGGGATTTTTCGTGGGTTTTGGTAGTGCTTTCAAAGTTGTATTTTTTTTTCCTTTTCCTTATAATTTCCTTTATTAAAGGAAAAAGAGAGGAAAAACTATGGCAGATACTTCTGAACGTGAAAAAGCTCTTCAGGCGGCTATAGCCCAGATAGAGAAACAGTTTGGCAAGGGTGCCATCATGAAGTTAGGGGATAGGGGCAAGACAAATGATATTCCTGTTATCCCTACGGGGGCGCTTACGCTCGATCTTGCCCTTGGTATTGGTGGGATTCCTATTGGTAGGGTTACAGAGATTTATGGTCCTGAATCATCGGGAAAGACGACGCTGACACTCAGTATCATTGCGGAGTGTCAGAAACGAGGGGGGATTTGTGCCTTCATTGATGCTGAACATGCTCTTGATCCTTCTTATGCGAAAAGCCTTGGAGTGGATGTGGATAATCTCTATATCTCTCAGCCGGATACGGGTGAACAGGCTCTTGAGATTGTGGAAAGTCTCATTCGCAGTAATGCCATAGATCTCATTGTTGTGGATTCCGTGGCGGCTCTCGTCCCCAAAGCAGAAATTGATGGGGATATGGGAGATGCGGTCATGGGAATGCAGGCTCGTCTCATGAGTCAGGCCTTGCGAAAGCTCACTGCTATTCTTAACAAGACCAAAACAGCCTTGATTTTTATTAACCAGATTCGTATGAAGATCGGAACTTATGGGAATCCAGAAACTACAACGGGTGGACTTGCCTTGAAGTTTTATGCCTCTATTCGAATGGAGATCCGCAAGAAAGATACACTGAAAAAGGGTGAGGAAAACTATGGCAATCGTGTGAAGGTCAAGGTGGTGAAAAATAAACTGGCGGCACCTTTCCGTTCAGCAGAGTTTGATATTCTTTTTGGAAAGGGGATTTCTAAAGCCGGTTGTCTTGTGGATGCTGGGCTTGTCTGTGGGGTTATTGAGAGACATGGGACATGGTATTCTGTCAATGGAGAAAGGGTGGCCCAGGGAAGAGAAAACCTTGTGGCACTCATAGAGGGTAAACCCGAGATGTATCAGAAGATTGAGGAGGCTATTCGCAAGCGTCTCTCTGAATCTCCTCAATTGGATTTTGGTTCTGATGACGAGGAAGGGAGTAGTGAGGCATGAAGTGTTTTCGTGTGGGTGTATGTGGTGGAAGTGGGTATACAGGTATTGAACTTCTTCGCTGGCTTAGACAGCATCCGGCTTTTGAGGTGGCTTTTGTTACCTCTGAAAGCCAGGCTGGAAAGACAATAGGTGGGTGTGAGCCTTATCTTTTTGAGTATGCGAATATGGTGTATGTTCCCCTTGAGGCTGAATCAAATTTCAGGGATGTGGATCTTGTCTTTCTGGCTCTTCCTCATGAGGCTTCTGCAGCTATTGCCCCTCGTTTTCTTCAAGCGGGGATAAAGGTGGTGGATCTCAGTGCGGCTTATCGTCTCAAAGATAGAGCTACTTTTGAGAAGACTTATGGGTTTTCTCATCCATCTTTTGAATTGGTTGATGAAGCGGTGTACGGACTTCCGGAACTCAGAAAAGAGATGATAGCCAGTGCTCGTCTTGTGGCTAATCCGGGGTGTTATCCGACCAGTATTCTTCTTCCAGTGAAACCTCTTCTTGAGGAGGGGGTTATAAAAGGGGATTTTCTTGTGGCTGATTCAAAGTCGGGATTTTCTGGTCGTGGGAGAAAAACCGATATTCCTGGGCTTTTTTCAGAGATGAACGAAAATTTCTATGCGTACAGTGTAGGAAGTCACAGGCATCATCCTGAGATTGCCCAGGAGGTGATCTTCTCGGGAAAACGTGATATATCTGTGGTGTTTACTCCTCATATTCTTCCCCTTGATAGAGGGATACTTTCTACTCTCTACATACCTTTTGATAGTGATCCAACCAGAGAGGTGTATGCTGTCTGGGAAAAGACTTACAAGAATACCCCTTTTGTCCGTATTTTTCACGGAAAAATACCTCAACTGAAGTGGGTACAGCATACGAATGAGATTCATATGAGTTTTACCTATCTGACATCTCAGAGGATGGGTGTCATTGTTAGTACAATAGATAACCTGGTGAAAGGGGCTTCGGGCCAGGCTATTCAAAATGCCAATCTCATGATGGGGCTTCCCGATACCACGGGACTTATTATTCAAAAAGGAGTTTAGCTATGGAAAAGATTCGGTTAATGGAAGGGGGGGTTAATACTCCAAGAGGATTTCGTGCGACGGGTGTTTCCTGTGGACTCAAAGAAGGTGGATACAAGGATATTGCCCTGCTCTATAGTGAGGTTCCCTGTGAGACGGTGTGTGCGTTTACTCAGAATCGGGTAAAGGCGGCACCTATTCTCGTCAATATGGAAAGGCTTGGGAATAAGATCCAGGCTATTATTACCAACAGTGGGAATGCCAATTGTGTGACAGGTGAAGAGGGTATTCAGCATGCGCGGGAGATGGCGGCGCTTACTGAACAGTATCTTGGTCTTACTCCCGGGTCTGTGATGGTGGCGTCCACAGGGGTGATTGGAAGAAAGCTGGACATGGACAAGATTCGTTATGGTGTGCAGCGCATCTGTAATGCCATTCGGGCTGATAATGATGTGCGAGGTTGTGCTACTGCCATTATGACCACCGACACCAAAATCAAAACCCTGGCATGCGAATGTGAGATAGGTGGAATACCTGTTCGATTGGGGATTACAGCCAAGGGGGCAGGGATGATCAAACCAAACCTCAAGATCCCCCATGCCACTATGTTGGTGTATATCACTACGGATGCGGTTATCTCAAAGGAGATGCTTACTCTTGCTCTTGAGGATGCTATAAATCTTTCTTTTAATAGAATTTCAGTGGATAATGATACCAGTACCAATGATAGTATTTTTCTTTTAGCTAATGGTATGGCGGAAAATCCTCCTATCACACGGGAAAATGATGACTTCCAGACATTCAAAGAGGCGCTTATCTATCTCTGTCAGGAGATTGGTAAAATGATTGTTAAGGATGGTGAGGGAGCTACCAAGGTGGTGAAAATTGAGGTGAAAAATGCCCTTACTTCCACTGATGCTGAAAAGATTGCCAGAAGTGTGGCGGATTCGTATCTTGTCAAAACAGCTATATTTGGTCAGAATCCTAACTGGGGACGTATTTTAGCTGCTATTGGATATTCTGGAGCTAAATTTGAGCTTGGGAGAGTGGTGGTAAGCCTGAATGGGGTTGCGCTCTTTAAGGATGGGGAACCACAAAAAAGTGGTATTAGTCAGGCTGATTCTCTCATGAGGGAAAATGAGCTTGTTATAGAGATTGATCTCAATATTGGACACAAAGACTATTTTGTCTGGACGTGTGATCTCTCTCATGATTATATCAAGATCAATTCTCACTATATTTCTTAGTGAGGTAAACAGATGAGAAAGTATGGTGGGCTTCTTTTTCTTTTGGGGAGTCTCTATGCAGGTCAGAGCCAGGTCTATATCCTTTGTTATCACACTTTTTCGACGCATCTGTCTAATCCCTACAACTTTGTACCGGGAGTTTTCAGAGAGCATCTTGAGATGCTGAGAAAGGGTGGGTATCGTTTTGTGTCCTGGGAGGATATGGTGAAGACAAATATAGAGGGAAGGAAAAATATTCTTCTTACCATTGATGATGCGAATGTTTTTGTTCGAAATATCGAAGATATATTTGATGAGTTTGGTATTAAGCCCATTCTTTTTGTTTATCCTGCTATTGTGGGGAGAGTGAAATATGCTCTGACATGGGACGATATACGGCGGTTTCATCAAAAGGGATGGACTATTGGGGCTCATGGGTATTATCATCTTTATGTTAATAAAAAGCTCTATGATGAGGACAGGGTAGGGTTTCTTCGAGAGATTGTTTTGAGCAGGCAGGTGATTGAGAAAAAAATAGGAACTCCTGTTACCCTTTTTGGGTATCCTTTTGGTGTGTATAGTCTGATTACTATAGAAACGTTGCGAAAGGAAAAATATGACTATGGTTTTACCGTAGTGGCGAAACCGGCTCTCTGGCCTCCTCCTGATCCGTATCAGATTCCTCGTTATCTTGTGACGCCTCAGATGTGGCACTATCTTGTTCAGGTTTTGATGAGTACCAATGCTCTGGCTCATAAGGAGTAGAATGTGGAAAACCTTAGGGTGGCTCTCTGTCAGGTGAACCCAACGGTGGGAGAGATTTCTTCTAATACGGAGAAAATTCTTGGTTTCTGGAAACGGGCTGATCAGGAAGGGGTTCATATAGCGGTGTTTCCAGAACTTTCTCTTGTGGGTTATCCCCCTGAGGATTTATTGTACAAAACGGAGTTTCTTGAGGCCAATCAGGTAGCCCTGGAAAAACTGGTGTCCCATTCAAAGCATATATCGACAGCTCTTCTTGTGGGTTTTGTTGATCAGGATGAGAGTGGTATCTACAATGCTGCTGCCCTTGTCTCGAATGGAAGAGTGGTTTCTCTCTATCATAAGATCTTTCTTCCGAATTATGGGGTGTTTGATGAGAAACGGTATTTTAATGAGGGGAAGCATCTTTCTCTGTGTGAGATAAATGGTATTAAAACAGCCATCACTATCTGTGAGGACATCTGGTATCCAGACGGTCCTATGCACTATGCCTGTCTTCTTGAGGATGTGCAGGTGGTGTTCAATCTCAGTGCCTCTCCCTTTCATAAGAGAAAACCTTTGCTTCGAGAGAGGATGCTTGCTACCAGAGCTTCAGATGAGAATGCGGCCATCGTTATGGTCAATATGGTTGGGGGACAGGATGAGCTTGTTTTTGATGGCAACTCCTCGGTATTTGATTCGAAAGGAGAGTGTATCTGTAGGCTGAGGGCTTTTGAGGAGGATTATCAATGTGTGGATATTGTGCCGACTAATATCCTTCTCCATAGGCTCAAGGATGCCAGACGTCGGCAGGAAAAACTCTACTTTCAGAAGACAGTTCTTCCGTGGGAGATAAAGAAGACCACTCTTGATGTGAGTACTCATCCAGTAAATCCCATTGTGAGTGTGGTAGAACCGCTACCTGATGATATTCCCCTGTTGTACAGGGCCTTGGTGGTGGGAACACGGGATTATGTGGAGAAGAATGGTTTCAAAGAAGTGATTGTTGGAATCAGTGGTGGTGTTGATTCGGCTCTGGTGGCAACTATTGCTGTGGATGCTCTGGGGGCTCAACGTGTACATGGGCTTTTCCTTCCTACGAGATTCTCGGCTGATATCAGTCGTGAGGACAGTTTTGCCCTGGCCAAAAACCTTGGTTTGCATCTGGGGGAAATCTCTATTGAGGGCCTTTTTACCCATTATCTTGCGGAACTTCAACCCTTTTTCAAGGATACTCCTTTTGGTGTAGCAGAAGAGAATCTCCAGTCACGTATTCGGGGTAATATTGTCATGGCTTTTTCAAACAAGTTTGGGTATTTAGTTCTGACTACAGGTAACAAGAGTGAAATGAGTACAGGGTATGCCACCTTGTATGGGGATATGGCTGGCGGATTTGCAGTGATAAAGGATGTTCTCAAGACTGAGGTATATGCTCTTGCGAAGTATAGAAACAGTGTTTCGCCGGTTATTCCTGAACGTATACTCAGTCGTCCTCCATCAGCAGAATTGAGGCCAGATCAAAAGGATACCGATAGCCTTCCGCCATATGAGGTGCTTGATCCTTTGATTCAGGCTTATGTGGAGGAAGACCTCTCTCTTGAGGAAATGTACAGGATGGCCCCTTCACCTGATATAGTTCACAGGGTTATCAAAATGATTCATGTAAGTGAATACAAACGCCGACAGGCACCACCTGGTATCAAAGTGAGTGTCAGGGCATTTGGAAAGGATAGGCGTATGCCAATCACCAATGGTTTTTTGGTGCCTGGTAGAAAGAAAATTTGACAAAAGCTTTTTTCTTCCTTATAATACTACTTCCTGGAAACAGGGAATGGGCCCATAGCTCAGCCGGTTAGAGCAACTGACTCATAATCAGTGGGTCCCTGGTTCGAGCCCAGGTGGGCCCATGTTTCCTTATTCTCAAAGGAGGTTATTCATGGTATCATTTGCCAGTGGGATCCGTCTTGACAAGATAAAGAAACTTGTAGAATATCAGAGACTCTACAATCGTGAACAGGAAATTCGCTGCAAATATGCTGAAGAAGAGAAAAAGATGGAAAGGTTTCTTGCAGATAATGCCAAGTTAGTGGCAAGAAAAAATGATCTTGAGATGAATATCTATGCCACCCAGAAGAAACTTGAGGATGAGCAGCAGAAGAAATTGCAGATAGAACAGCGAATCAAGGATCTTGATGAAAATAAGGATAAGGTGAAGATTACTCGTCAGATCAAGGCCTGGGAAAAGGAGATGGAAACCCTCCAACAGGATCTCAATATGATTATTCATCAGATAGATTATGAGACCAAAAAGCAAAGTGATACTATTGAGGAACTCAATCAGATCAATGCCAGTATGGCTGAGAATGATGCCAAAATCAAGGCTCTCCGGGAAACTATTGTCGCTATTGAGGCAGAACATCGGGATGAACTTGTTTTTATCAGTGAGACCAGGAAGAATATTGCTTCGGAGTTTGATATTTCGGTAATCGAGTATTTTGATCTTCTCCTTCAGAAGACGAAAGGTATGGCTATTGTCTCCGTTCTGGATCGGGATACCTGTTCTGGGTGCTACACTATTCTTCCTACGATGATTCAGGGAGAAATGGGACCTCATTTGCCAATTGAGGAGATTGAACTCCAGCAGTGCCCCCATTGTTTCCGTTTTCTCTACTATCCTGAATGGCTTGAGAGAGAAGAGGAGTCTCTTTAAGACTTCTTTTCTTCTTTAATCTCTGTTTTTCAGTGTCTTTTCTCTTGTGTATGGTAGGTGAAGATTTCTCTTGGCAGGGTGTCTTTTGCTTGTGGGATTCTTGGATGTTTGTGGTTTTGTATTTTCTGTATGAGAGTTTTTCTCTCAAATATATCTTTTTTTATGGGTTATAGGTGTACTCTAATTTTATGAGGAAAATAAAGAACAACGGTTCTTTGGTGTTGGAGAGTGAGCCTTTTCAAGGCAGGTTTTCAAAAACTTGAGGCTATACCAATGGCTGTGTAAACACCGTCAGTGGTATACTGGTATTCCCAGAGAGTGGTGAGAGGAAGTATATAACCTAAAATCCATCTGGTGTAGATTTGGATATAACCACCATAAAACTCTTGCCACGTATCTGGTCTTGAGAGAAGAAGGGCGTAAGATCCTATCACAGCCCCTCCTGATTCAAGATAGATGGGCCAATGTTGGTAGCCTTTCTCTATTCGTAGGGGGAGAATCCAGAAGCTATGGATTCCCAAAACACCATTGTAGTGAGCATAGCCCCAGAAGGTTATGGAATTTTCTGGAGCGGTTTCTGAGAAGACTATGTAGCTTCTGATTGTATGAAGGGGAGAGAAGAAGCTTGTGTTTCCAGAGCCACCAAGAATTCCAATGGAGAGCCCTTTGAGAGAATAGACAAGATTCCCATAGATGTAATAGTTTCCATTGTCTTCTACGAAGGCTTGAAGAAACAAAGGTCCTTGAAAAATATTATAAGGAGTGGATACATAGCCTTCGGAGATAGTCCATGCCAGACTGGTATTATAGGCAAAAGAGAAACCACTCATGAATTGAAAAGTGTTTTTCCATGCAATCTTTTCCCTGAAAGATATGTCCCACTGGTAGGAAAAACCAGTAGCAGGCGTTCCTGCTTCAATGCCTAATGGGGTAAGATAACCCC
>JBKBIS010000300.1:0-1664 GCA_046294145.1 Brevinematales bacterium
GGAGAAAATACTTATACTCATCATGTTATTACTCTCAAAACTTATGATGTAAGTTTTTCTAATTTTATGGTACTTTTCACTGATAAATACAAAAATAAAGAACTTCTTGTCTATCCTGAGATGATGAGAGGGCTTGCTGTTCTTCCGGAAAATACTGATTTCAGTCTCCAGATGTTTGACTTTTATGTGTTGCCATGGGAATATGCAGAAAGCAGAAATAATGTTTGGTGGGCTCGGAGTATGGTTGGACACTGGGATTATGAGATTTTCTATGAAAAAAGGGGTGGCAGCTTTGTGAAAATCAGTCTTTTTGATCTTATTTATAGGAAAAAGGCTGAACAGATTCATAGAAACTTTAGGAAAGAAAAAGAGAATGCTTCTGAAGCTCTCTCTGTGTTTTATGGTATAGAAAATTTTGCTGTGAATTTTGGAGGAGATATCAAGGGATGGTATATGAACATGAAAGACCAAAACGAGATCAGTTTTGGTTTTGGGTCTTTTGTTGTAGCTGTTAATAGTTTTTCACCGAATAAAATAGCATTTTCAGATCTTCGTTCTGTTGCTGAAAAACTGATTTATAAAAACGAAACATCAACCAATACTCAGACCACAGAGGGTCAATAAAGCACAGGGGGCGCATTCTTGCGCCCCTTTCTCTTTCTTGAAAAAAAAAGATTTTCTCTCTATATTCAATGCAGTCATAGAGGAGTATGTATGGCGAAAAACCTTGGTGATATGCTTATACAGGAGGGTATTCTTGAACCGGCCATTGTGAAGAAAGCTATTGAACTTCAAAAGAAAAATCACAAGAAGTTAGGGCATATTCTTATTGAGATGGGGGCTATACGCTCTGATCAGCTTTACCACATTCTTGAAAAGCAGCTGGGTCTTCCTTTTGTGGACAGGATTGAAGAGCCATACAAAGAAGAGGCCTTTCATTTACTTGATATTGGTTTTTGTCGAAAGCATACCATTGCACCTGTTCTTACCTCAAAGGGGGGACTCAAGGTATATACCTCGGAGCCCATGGTTCCTGGTCTTCTCAACCAGATCTCCTTTCGTACGGGCCAGAAGGTGGAAATAGCCTATGCTACCGAGGAAGCCATTCAAGCCTATCTTTCACATTATGAGGGAAAGGTTTTTGCTTCAGATTTACCTTCTTCCTCTGAAGACATGGCTGTAAAATCTGAAGAAACAGAAGTTTCTTCTCCTGCGGTTCAGCTTCTTCAGCATTATCTGGAAGAGGCTATCCAGAAAAAAGCCTCAGATATCCATCTTGAACACCTTATCCATGGGGTACGGGTTCGCTTTCGTATTGACGGTGTGCTCTATGATGTGGATCATCCCTCTGAAGAAATTTATCCTGCTCTGATTTCTCGGTTGAAGATTCTCGCTGACTTAGATATTTCTGAGAAACGTCTCCCTCAAGATGGGCGTGTAACTATTTCGTTTGAAGGGAGGCAGGTGGATATTCGTGTTTCTATTATTCCTACTGTGAATGGTGAAAACGCTGTGCTTCGTATCCTGGATAAAGGCAAGGATGTTCTTTCTTTGGATGAAACTGGAATGCCAGATTTTCTTGTTACCATGGTAAAACAGGCAGCTGAACGCCCCTACGGAATGATTCTCGTTACAGGTCCTACCGGAAGGGGGAAAACTACTAC
>JBKBIS010000301.1:0-1638 GCA_046294145.1 Brevinematales bacterium
TCTATCATGGTGATTTGGGGTGAATTAGGTGCCAAAAAGACACTAACTTATGTCTCTCTTGTGGTCATTTTGTCCACACTGGCGGGGTGGCTATTTGGAATGGTTGGATAACAAAATCCGTTCCTTCAAGCTGTTGTGTCTTACCAGAGCCCCCATCGTTCGAAACTGAAAACTAGGTCCCTTCCACGCATGTGGAAGGGACTTTTTCTTTCAATAAAAAGAGTGAAGCCTTTTGCTGAAACATGGTTATAGCTTTTTTCTCCGTTCCTCTCCCCTCTCCGCCTTATTCTCGTCTTCTTGACTTTCATTATTTTTCATGATATGATCTTATGGGAGAAAAAAATGTCAGGAGAAAAATTTTCTTCAATTCTTATTTACCGGGCTTCTGCGGGTTCAGGAAAAACCTATACCATTGTAAAAGAGTATCTGAGTTTGCTCCTCGAAGTTCCTGAAAAAGATCTTGAAGGCAGACTCCGTTCTCTTTTAGCCATCACCTTCACCAACAAAGCAGCTACTGAGATGAAAGAACGAGTTCTCCAGGCCCTTCAAAGGCTTACTACAGGTGACAAAACCCTCTATCCCGAACTCTGGAATACATACACGGATCTCTCCACCAGAGCACAAAGAGTGCTTCATTATCTTTTGCACCACTACAGTTTTTTTACCATCACCACGATTGATAGTTTTTTGACACGTCTAGCCCAGAGTGTTGCCTTCGAACTCGGAATACCTTTTCGATTTGATGTGCTTCTTGACAAGAAAACCCTCTTTAAAGAAATTCTCTCTGAGATATTGGATAAGTTTGGCAAAGATCAGCAAATAACTTCTCTTTTAAAAGATGTTATTGAGTATAGTCTTGAGAAAAATTCCTCCTCCATCGAAAAAGATCTTCTTACCAAAGCCCACACCATCTACAAAGAAACCAATTATCTCGCCCTTTACTCTTTGCTCAATGGTACCATAAGCTATAATTCCCCCCTCTATAAACACATCAAGGACAGATTTTTCTCTATAAAGAAGGAACGAAAACAAATAGCTGAAACTGTTCTCTCGAGTATACCAAAAGATATCGAGAAGGAAGACCTTTATAACAAAGGAAAGGGCAATTATTCTTTTTTTGAAAATATCAAAAACGAAGAAAATGATAAACTCAATTACGAATCAAAAAATCTTCTTCAATGGACAAGAAATCCCCCTCTCACCGACAAGGAAAAGAAAATTGACGAATGGCAAAAAGATAAAGTGAATCCGGCTCTTGCTGAACTCAAGTGGGAAAAAGGAAAAGAGAATACAGAACTTCTTTTTCGCACCTATGAGGCTCTCATCACTCACCTGTTCTCACTTGCCTTGATGAATACCTTTCAGGCCATCCTTGAGAAAAAAATCTGGACAAGCCAGCGTATACCCCTTGAGGAGTTTGCACGACGGCTTCACGAGCGTATTTCAAAAGAGGCTGTACCCTATCTGTATATGCGTTTAGGAGATCGTTATCGATATTTCTTCATCGACGAGTTTCAGGACACCTCCAGACTCCAGTGGGAAAATCTCTCTCCCCTTATTGAGGAAGCCGTAGCCAATGGGGGAAAAACCTATCTTGTTGGTGATCCCAAACAAGCCATCTACCGATGGAGAAACGGG
>JBKBIS010000302.1:0-1626 GCA_046294145.1 Brevinematales bacterium
TCCCCCACAAATACAATCACTTTCACAGCTAATTTCGAGGGAGGTATCATTGTTCACTTCAAAAATCCCTTAGGATGGACAACCCCTTATGTTTATTACTGGAATGTTTCTCCCTCCGGAAGTATGCCAACGGCAAGCTGGCCAGGGGTCAGTATGACAGCCGAGAATGGGGATTGGTATCGTTTTATCTTCACCAACGCCACTTCCGTAAATCTCATTTTCAGCAAGTCAGGAAGTCCTCAAACGGTAGATCTCTCTTTAACAGCTGCGGGTGAATACTGGTTTATCACCAATGGCACGAGTGGTGGAAAAATCACTGGAAAATGGTATCTCTGCGATCCTGATGATACTGTTCCACCAGATATAAGTCTTGTCTCACCATCTGCTGGCTGCCAGGTCACAGGAGAGGTCTCTCTGGTAGCTGCTGCCAGTGATAATACAGGGGTCATCGAATCCGTAAGCTTCTACGTGGACAATGTACTTCTCAGAACTGTTACCTCTTCCCCATATCAAACCACATGGAATAGCGCTTATAGTACCAATGGGCCACATACCATCAAAGCTCTCGCCATTGATGGAGCTGGAAATAGTAACTGGTCGTCTTCTATCACAGTTATAGCATCAAATACCAACCTCCCACCAGTCATTCAATTTTCTGCTGATACATACGGCATGGTTTCTAATTCTTTTGTTTTCAATGCCTCTGCCTCTTTCGACCCCAATGGGACTATTGTTTCATACTCATGGACATTTTTAGGGGCAGAATACAACACACGAAATGGTGCTGTGGTTTCCAATCGTTATTTCTCACCAGGAACTTTTCAGGTTACCCTCACATTAACAGATAACCACGGCACAAGTAGTACGACCAACTTTACGGTGACAGTTATCACCAATACTCGTACGGGAGATTTCCGTGAAGAAACCATTTATTTTCTGATTACAACACGCTTCTACGATGGAGATCCTGCCAACAATGTCTACTGCTGGGATGATATGGCTGCTGGTAACTATCCCAACGATCCCGCTTGGAGGGGTGATTTTGAGGGTATCATCCAGAAACTGGATTATATCAAAGCCCTTGGTTTCTCTGCTATCTGGATCACTCCTGTCGTGCAAAACGCCAGCGGAATGGACTACCATGGCTATCATGCCATCAATCACAAAAAAGTAGACTATCGCTACAAGAGTTCTCAGGATGCCACCGCTGAGGATAGCTATCGAAGACTCATTCAGGCAGCCCATGCGAAAGGCATCAAAATTATTCAGGACATTGTACTCAATCACACGGGTAACTTTGGAGAAGAAAACATTTATCCTATGTTCTACCGTCTTCAGGCTGAACCCTACAACAATGCCTTCACGAAAGGCCCTTATACCAACCGTCTCCCGGCAAACTATGACTCTCTCAGTGCTGGTTTGCAGTACAATGCACGAATCACTGCTATGAAGGAAGATTGGACAGATGTAGATCAGATATACCACCACGAAAAAAATCTTGGCTGGGAAGATTATACTGTCCAGACAGCACAAATTGCTGGAGATTGTGTGGATCTCAATACCGAAAATCCTGTGGTCGCTCAGTATCTTCGTGAAGCTTATTACCAGTACATTGATTGGGGAGTG
>JBKBIS010000303.1:0-1622 GCA_046294145.1 Brevinematales bacterium
ATCCGAACAAGCGCCTCATACTTTTCCACCCGTGCCGTATGGTTATTGATGATAGGTTGATAAAAGTTCACCACATAAGAATGCTGAATAGCCTCTCTTACCTTGGCAAGGGTTTTGAGATTCTCCTCCGTCTGATAAGAAATTTGTTGCATATCCTCCGCAATGAAAAAGAACGTATGCATTTCTATAGCTTTTTTAAGAATACTTGCCATAGAAGTAAGGATCGCATTCCCTTCTATACCTGGAGAAAGCAAATTCGCTCCCAGAATACCCGCTACAAAAGAAAGATATACCTGTTGACCAGAAACATCATATGCAAGATTGGAGAGGTTCTCAAGAAAATAGGTTGCCATCACTTCAAGTTCTCTTTTCTCCATCAGCTGATCAATTACAAGCAAAAACCGATCAGCCCAAAGCTTGTAAAGAAAAGTTTTTTGATAAATAGAAAGGCTTGAAAGCCGCCGAGCAGTCTGGATAAGTACCCGATCTCCCTCGCTACTTCCAAAATACATATTCCACTCACTAAAGTTCTCAATATCAAAAAGAAAAAGATTGGGATGCTCAAACGCCGAAAAATCCTCCAAAAACTTATTGCCATTGGGAAGTCCTGTCAGTTTATCATGATAATAATTGTACCTGAGTTGTTGAAAAAGCTTATCATTCGCATAATAACTCGTTTCAAGTGTTTCCGCCAAACGATTAAAAGCCAGCACAGTTTCTCGCATCTCCTCTCCCACATCTGGCTCTAAAGGAATCCTGTAGTGGTAATCCTGCTGTTCAAACCGTTTCACCCCTTCTAAAAAAGAACGCCATGTCCTTGTAAATCTCCCCAAAAGTCTGTGCTGAAACCAGAAGTAAATCCCAAGAAACAAAATCAAAATAGTCAGCCCAATATAAAAAAAATGTTGAAACAAAACACGAAAAAGTCGCACCTCAAAATATCCCACCATCCAAAGGCCTGGCTTCAAAACCTCCATAAACCAGACCCCATGAAAGGTAAAAAGAGGCCCTATCTTCCCTTCAATCAAAAGCTTCTCTTCAAAGCGTTTGAGAATATCAAAAAAACCTTGCTCTAAAGCAAAAACCTTCGTAAGAGACACACTCTGATAACGGGGCAAAGACACCAAAAAAAGCCTCCATCCCTCCACTGCTGAAATATGCCAAAGTGGAGAAACCGGAATAAGAGAAAGTTTTTCCTTCTCTCGTAGCCACACATAGGGTTTTGCATCTATATAAAGAATGCCCGCAGCATAAGACAGGGTTTCCTGTTGAAAAAAAGACTGAGCCCCGTTCTCTCCTATACCAGGATCCTCTCCCACAAGAAGTCTCCCATCCCGCCCAAAGATAGCCACAGGAGAAACAAAGCTCTGTTTTACATCCTCAACAAAGGTATCAAACATCTTTTCTGTGGCTAATTGCAATTCACGACGAATAATATACGTAAAGAAAACACCTAAAATCAAAAAAACCACCACAAGACTCGCCACAAAAAGTACACCGGTAAAGAGAACCATCTTTCTCTCAAGTTTCATTTCGCCATCCTTTGCCTTGATTATCGACCAACAGAAGAGAAAAACATAAGTCTCTTCTCTCCACCACTTAAAAAACCAAGTTTTTGCCCC
>JBKBIS010000304.1:0-1622 GCA_046294145.1 Brevinematales bacterium
ACTATATATCCAAAAAAGCTATCATAAACACCGGCATGATATGTTATATCACTTCTCATTCCCCACGAGGATGTAAATTGATACTTTCCTGCTACATAAGGAGCAAAAATTACGCCTAATCCAATTTGACTCCCTTTCACTTTATCCACCTTGAAACCAAAGCCATAGACAGCTGGTATAATATCTATTCCACCTTCTATGGTGAGGGCTGAGAGGTCGGGAAAGCTATAATATCCAGCTCCTCCTATTCCTATTCCTCCATTCCAGAAAGAGGTATTGGTTCCTCCACTCATTTCTCCAAAAAGCACAACTCTGGTTTTGATTGGCCAGGAAATGTTCAAGTGATGAAGAAGAGGATAATCAAGAGAAACCGTTATTCCCCCTCCTATGGCATCACCAAAAAGGACAAGTGCAGGACTTGCAGAGATTTCAAAGCGGGAGGCCTTGCCCCACACGAAGGGGGCAAGGCCTATCAGGATAAACAAAAGAAGAGTTTTGTTTTGCATGTTTTTTCCTCCAGATAAGTTATGGTTTGAGATACGGTCCATCTTCACCGATCTTTCCTGGCCCATTCAGAACATAGATACGGGCATTTCCCTGTCCACTACAGGTGGCGGTAAGAGAACCTCCATTGGCTATTACCTTGGTATCGCCAGTGATGGCATCCCTATAGGTGCCTCCAGGAAGATTGTAGAATGTGGCACTTCCTGAGATAGTAACCAGGACAAAGCTATCAATTCCGCGTGCAGGGTCAGAAAAACGTCTCTTGAATGCCATACCGTCTCCTGAAATATAGGCAGTAGAATATTGTCCCTTTTGAAGGGCTGGGATTCTTCGACGAATCATATTGAGCCTACGGATATGCTGAGCCAGTGGATAAGAGAGGGTGTTAGCTACAGTACCAGAAGCGGTATACACTCCATAGTCAGAAGCTGATACAGAACCTTCCAGATAGTTTCCAAAGTAGGCACGACCTGTGTTAGCAAGTGGTCCAGCGGCACCATTATCGCAAGGGGCACCTTTTTTGAATTCAACTTCTGTACCATAGTAAATACAGGGTATTCCCCTGAAAGTAAACAGCAAAGTAAGATTTTCTGCCCAATCTGCCTGACTGCCGTTGTAGCGGGTATTCATATCAGGTCCATAATCGTGCGAATCTACATACACCACATTCCAGGTGGCATCATTGTAATAATGGTCTGTTCCTAAAGCAAGATTGAAAGCATCTCTGGCACGAGCAAAATTCCAGTGCATGGGAAAGTCGATAACATCAAGACCAGACCGACGCGACCAATCTGGTGTATGGTATTCGTTTTCATATTGTCCTCGTAGGCGATGATTATCACTTGTTGGTTGAAGAGCAATTGTGCTGCTGTCATAGTTATCATCCCAGAGTTGTTTGGTGGAGTTTGTATTCTGAGCTAGTGTGCCCCACGCGTAGTTTTTTGATTCTTTCCAGGTATAGAACGGTGTAGAGATAATAGGCTTTTCAAAATTCCATACACCTCTATAACGGGTACATACCTCACCAAAGATATAGAAGTTTTCTCCTCCTCTTTGTTTAAACTGGGGAATAAACTCCTTGTTGAAGGTGAGACGGGAGATATGTTTTACTGTATCAA
>JBKBIS010000305.1:0-1606 GCA_046294145.1 Brevinematales bacterium
GATCACTCTTGAGAGAAAGTCCGATTCTTTTCCGCAAAACATCTATCTCCACGATAGTAAATTCCCTTATATCCCCCACCTTGAGCACCTCTGAAGGATGATGGACAAACGAATCACTCAACTGGGAGAGATGAACAAGAGCCGTTTCCTTGATCCCAATATCCACAAAGGCTCCAAAGTCCACCACATTCTTCACCTTGCCCTTTACCTTCATTCCCACTTTGAGATCCTCAAATTGAACCACCCCTTTCTGAAGAATAGGCTGTGGATAATCATCACGTGGATCCCGGTTGGGTTTTTGAAGTTCCTGGATAATATCCTGAATGGTAGTATCTCCCACCCCATACTTTGCCTTGAGAGAAGCAATTACTTCTTTTGTGAGTTCTTTCTTTTCCCTCATACAAGAGAGGATCTCTCTTGCCAGCGGATAATTCTCCGGATGCACCCAGGTATTATCCAGATACTCCTCAGACTCAGGCACCTTGAGAAATCCTGCCGCCTGTTCAAACGTTTTTGGCCCAAACCCAGGAACTTTCTTGAGTTCCTCACGACTTCGAAATGATCCACGAGCATTTCGATATTCAACAATATTTTTAGCAAGAATCGAACTCACTCCAGAAACATAACGCAACAGAGCCGCTGAAGCCGTATTGATATTTACTCCCACCTGATTCACCACAGATTCTACTGTTTCATCAAGTTTTGTAGCCAATTCCTTCTGATCCACATCATGCTGATAGAGTCCTACTCCCAGTGCTTTTGGTTCAATCTTAACCAGTTCAGCCAGGGGATCCTGCAAGCGTCGACCTATAGATATAGCCCCTCTTACCGTGAGATCAAGATCGGGGAACTCCTCAATAGCTATCTCTGATGCAGAGTACACTGATGCCCCATCCTCATCAACCACCGTAAATTGAACAGGAAGATGATACTCACTGATCATCTCAGAAACAAGAAATTGAACCTCATGAGAACCAGTTCCATTCCCAATCGCAATGAGTTCTGCCTGGTACTTCTGGATCGCATCTACGAGCATGGCTTTGGCTCTATCCGGCTGATGTTGATAAATCACAAAATGACCAAGATATTTTCCATTCTCATCCAGAGCCACACACTTACTGCCCGTTCTAATACCTGTATCAATAGCCAGAACCCTCGTACGTTTGATAGGTGGTTGCATGAGAAGGTGTTTGAGATTTTCGGCAAAGACCCCAATACCATGATGCTCTGCCTGCTGAGTGAGCTGTGTCCGGATTTCTCGAAGCACAGAAGGCACAAGAAGCCTTTTGTACCCATCCTCAATTGCCGCTCTGTGATAGCTATTGGCTATAGTATAAGTATGAAAGAGCCTATCAAGCCCCTGATCCATATCAAAAACAAGTGAAGCCTCAAGTTCACCCTCTCGCTCTCCCCGGTTGATAGCTAACACGTGATGGGCTTTTAGGTCTGAAAGAGACTTTACATAATCATAGTACATCTTGTACACACTCACATCTGCCTCCTTGAGTCCCTTAACCTCAAACTTTCCTGTTTTTTGCACATACTCTCTCACAACAGCTCGTCTATCCATATCCTGAGCCACACGTTCAGCAATGATATCCATAGC
>JBKBIS010000306.1:0-1586 GCA_046294145.1 Brevinematales bacterium
GTCTATGTGCTTGTTCAGAAACAGGACACCAAAGAAAAGGGATGGGTGAATCTTTCGTTTGTTATTAAAAATCCGGTGGCCAAAGCCACGCTTTTGAATACAACCCAGATATACAAAACCCCCAATGAGGTTTCCCGAGAGTTTTTCACTATGACAGCTCCTATGATTGGGTATGTGATGGAAATTCAAGATGATTGGGCAAGGGTTCATTGGTATATGAGTGCATATCCTGTATTTACAGGCAAAAGTGGTTCGACAACGTATGAGTGGGTTAAGCTCTCTGAGATTTCCACGAATGCTCAGGAAGCGGATCTTCTTTCTTTAGCGTATGAGTCTTATAAAAGAATGTTCGAATGGCGAAAGAAATGGCCTGACTTGACTGATGAGAAGCAAAAGTTGGCTGTGAGTAATGAGATAGAGACGGAAATTGTCTACCTGGAGAGGGTTATCAAAAAATATGGTGGGGCTTTTGGACCGGTGAATTCAGTCAGGTATGTTGTTAATATAGTAGATACTCTTCGTTCTCTCATTTCTCCGCCTCTTCAGGAGGAAGACGTAGACGAGTGCTGTGATGGGGAAGAAAACATAGAGGAATATTAAACAAATCACTTTCCCCCACCATGAGGGTGGGGGTTTTTGTTTCATGGGTTGAGAGAAAAAGGTCCTGGAAGTAGGGTGATTTTGGTATGAGAGGTTGAAGCAAGAGTTTTTTGGGAGGAAATGGTTGTGAAGATAGCCATTGTTACCGTTGGATGTAAACTCAATCAGTTTGAGTCGGATGCTCTGGCTCAGAGGTTACGAGAGAGTGGTTTTGAGATTGTAGAGGATATGGCAGATGCGGATACTGTCGTGATTAATACCTGTACGGTGACCAATACAGCTGATAGTAAATCCAGGCAATATATGAAACAGGCAAAAAGGCTTGAAAAATGTGTGATCGTAACAGGATGTTATGCTACTACTGACGGTGAAGAGATCAAAAGGCGTGGTCTGGCTGATATGGTGGTGTCAAATGAGAACAAGTTTACTTTGCCGTCACTGCTTCTTGAGAATTCTCTTCGGGAAAGGGAAGATTTTCCTCTTGTGGTAGAATATGAGCGAACACGAGCCTATCTCAAGATTCAGGATGGGTGCAATCGGTTTTGTAGCTATTGCAAGATTCCTTATGGAAGGGGAAGAAGTCGTTCACTTTCTTTTCTTGAGGTGATTTCTCGATTTGAGGAGCTTGTAAAGAGGGGCTACAAAGAGATTGTTCTCACAGGTGTTAATATCAGTGATTATCGTGATGGGGAGAGAGGATTGGCAAAGTTGGTGAAAAACCTTCTGGATATTCCGGGAGAGTATCGACTGCGACTTTCTTCGCTTCAGCCGGACCAGTTTGAGATGGAGTTGCTGGATGTTCTTTTTCACCCGCGTATGACACCTCACTTTCATCTCTCTCTTCAGTCCGGCAGTGATACGGTTCTTTCACGGATGAGAAGGCATTATACAGCCAGAGAGTTTCTTGCACTCTGTCAGCGTATCCGTTCTGTTCGTGAAGATACCTCTCTTACTACAGATATTATTGTAGGTTTTCCGGGAGAGAC
>JBKBIS010000307.1:0-1577 GCA_046294145.1 Brevinematales bacterium
TTCCATAGGCAAACCAGTACCAGCTTTTCTCTTCTCCAAGAGGGGTATTTTCTATGGTAGTACGAAAGGTGGGGCAAAGTATAGAATGATGGAGAAGGGAAGTGTTGAGATGGTAGAACTGTCTAAACTCTTTTTCAGAGGGAGAAGATGGAGAAACGACAATGGTAAAGTCGGGATATGTGGGTTGTGTCCATTGAGACTGGAGTTGTATAACAGCAAAAGATATGGATCTTTTTTTGCTTATTGGTGATGTGGTAATGGTGGTTAGATAGTTTGATGGAAAGTTCTGAGGAAGAAAGGTGTATGAGGCTTCTTCTTCCACATCTTCAAAAAGAACCTGATGGGTATTGACTACATCTGGTCTTTCTAAATACCAGTCAATGTTGCCTGTCATGGTAAAGGTGAGGAGGGTTTTTTCTGGTGTAGGTGTTTGATAGGTGATGGCTAACGTGCGAAAAAAACCATCCACAGGGGTAACAATAGGTCCAAGGAAGTCAGCAAAGAGAGAAAGAGGTTCAGTACGAGTGGTTTTTTGACAGCCTAGAAGGAGTCCTATCAGAAAGGGCAGGAAGATGCTTCTTTTAGTCATACATTAAGAAGTATCGGCAGAAATAGCGAGGGGTTGAATGAAAAAGAATGAGAGAGATTGTGAGTAATGTCTATATGGATGTTTCAGCAAGATGATTGTTTTGCTGAAACAGGGTGATAGCTGATTTTTCCAGAAGCTATTTGCTATGGAAAGAGAGAGAAGGAATAAAGAGGGGGGCTACAGCTTTGAAGAAGAAAAGCTGGGTCTCATCCCATTGTCTCTCAGGATTGTGGATATCATGAATCCCAAGACATCCCCAGAGGCTATTATGAGACCAGAGGGGAAGGAAAAGAATAGAACCCAGTCCAGTCTTTTCAAAAAGCTTTTTTTCATAGGCATTGAATGGGGTTTTTTCTGTAAGTACGAGATAATGTTGTCTGAGAAGAATGCCTATCCAGTCCTGTGAAAAAAGAAGACTATCTAAAGGAGGCACAGAAGGAGCATCAGAGTTATGGCTCCAGAGGTAGATGGGATCGAGCTTTTGTTCATGGTCCAGCCAACGATAGACGAAAAGTCTCTGGATATCCATGAAAGCAGCAATCTTCTGACATACAAGGGGAAGTGCCTGATGATTCTCTCCCACGATCTGGAGGATTTCTTCCATCAATTGGAGGCTCGTTTGTTGCTTGTAAAGAAGGTACATGTGGTTCATTCTGTCAGTGATATCATTGAGAATAAAAATATATTGCTCATTGTGGAAAGTTTTGACATGGTTGGCGCTTACCTCTACATGATGATGATGTTCAAAACGATCAATGAGAACGAAAATATGGTTTTTTATTTTGATTTGTTGAGTAAGGCCTTCAAATTCTTTTTTTAAGTGATCCTCATCTTCCGGACGGAAAAGAGTCCAGAATGGCACATTTTTTACTTGTTTTGTTTCATAGCCTGTTAAGCGAAGAAACTCTTCATTTATGCGTGTTATTTTGCCATCTTTGTCAGTAAAGAAGATAGGATTGGGAGATGCTTCCAGAAATTCTCTCATGAC
>JBKBIS010000308.1:0-1572 GCA_046294145.1 Brevinematales bacterium
AGACCGAAGCGGTCCTGTCAAATCCCCCATTCGTGTTGTAGCCCCAATAAGCGTAAAAGGCGGAAGAGAAATTCGAAGCGTTTTCGCCCCTGTACCCTCACCGATGACAATATCTACCTTGAAATCCTCCATAGCCGAATAGAGGACCTCTTCCAATTGACGCCTGAGTCTGTGAATCTCATCAATAAAAAGCACATCATGTTCCTCCAGAGAGGTAAGAAGAGCCATAAGATCCCCTTGCTTCTCTAAAGAAGGAGCACTGATAATCTTGATAGATTGTCCAAGTTCATTGGCAATAATTTTGGCAAGCGTAGTTTTTCCAAGTCCAGGAGGGCCATACAAAATCACATGATCAAGCTGTTTTCCGCGCATTTTGGCCGCTTCCACAAAAACAGCAATATTCTGCTTGACCCCCTCCTGACCCACAAAATCAGCAAACGTTTTCGGCCTGAGAGGTTCATCCATGTCCGTAGGCAAAAAATCACCCGTCGTAATCTTTTCCTCTATCATCTCCCTTTCCTTCACTAAATTATAAGGGAGAAAGGAAAGAAGTGCAAATGAAAACTACCAAAAGAAAAAGTTGAGAAAGCCCTTTCGATTCTCAGCCAGGTTCATACACCCTCTTCATCCTGTTCCCTATTTCCTCAAAAACATCCAGAAGGTCAGGGAAATCTGAAGTTCAATAAGAAAACTTCTTCCCCCCTGCTGAAAAAAAACACCATTCTTTCTTTAATTTTGGTGTTTCTCTTCCATCTGATAATCCAACCCACAAACGGGCGGAATCCACTCCAGGCACCTTATTTCCCTATTCTTATATTCACCAACTGATACCTATCAGGAAGATTCTCTGTCCCATCCTCCATGATAGTCTTGTTGAGAAATATCTCCGGAATCCAGTAGTTCTCCTTCTGAGTAAACTTCACAATAGTAGATGTCAGAAAACCACTTCCCTTGAAATCAAGCCGTTGAAGACGAAACGTCGCCTTATCAATGAAAAGAATATATTCATTGGCTGTATTTTTCAGAGAAAGGGAAAGTACTACATTCCTGTTATCTTCTACGAGATTAGTCATAGTATAGTTTTCCCATGTTTTCTCTGTTGGCGCACTCAAGAGAAGCGGTCCAAGAGTAAACACCTTCACATACGGCTGAAAGATATCCCCATAGAGTTCCCGCCCCTCTTCAGTCAAACCAAGAACTACCATTTTCATACCCTGATTTTTTCTATATGAAATCTGCACCCGTGGTTTCTGGCCAATCTTTATCATATCCTTTGGAATAGAGGCAAGTTTCTTCTCAATCGGTCCTCCCTGAAGCTCTGCTTCAAAAGAAGGAGGAAGACCATCAAGCAAAGCCTTGTGAAACTGAATCAGAAAAGCCCTATCTGCTGCAAACCCCAAAGACACTATCCCTAACAGAAAAACAATAAATCGCTTCATAAAAACCCTCCTTTTTATTCTCTCACTATTATAGTCTCAAAAAACAAAAATATCAACTAACTCTCTGTTCCTTTTCTCCATCCAGGCACCAAGGAAGCAGCATCCCGCTCTCTTCATCATACCACAGAACACC
>JBKBIS010000309.1:0-1564 GCA_046294145.1 Brevinematales bacterium
CCTCTCGCCCAGGAATAGATGCAAGCCGCTCATAAATGGTACCCTCTACTTCAAAAAACTCTCGTTTCTCAGAGGGAACATACGCAAGTGGCCGCGATCTCTTCCAATCCCGAAAGAGATATTCCATATCTATATCCAGAACCTCAAGCAGTGTCAGCAAAGTGTCTATAGCAGGTGAAACACGATTACGCTCAATCTGCGATAAAAGACTCTCGCTTACCCCAGCCCGCTCCGCCACCTGCCGAAGTGTCATCCCCTTTTTCTCACGAATATCTCGAAGCTTTTCCCCAAAATAGTATCGCATTTTAATCTCACTTAAAATACTTTATTATATTTTAAGAAAAACTCTTTTTTCTGTCAAAAAAAGTCCTTTTTCTGGAAATTTCTTCCAAAAGAGTGTATAATTATACAAAATCTTTTTTAACAAAGAGGTTTTATGAAATATATTGGTCGTATACTTCAGTTCTTTTTACTTGTGTCTTCAGATCTGGTGGCTTACTTTATGGCTCTGGCCTTAGCCGTTTTCTTGAGGCAAAACATTGCAGGACTTTTTTTTGCTAATCTACCTTCGTTTAATTTTCAGTACAGCTATTTTGCCTCTATTCCCTGGCTTCCTGCTGCATTTATCTTGAGTATCGGTTTTTTCAAACTCTATCATCGTCACTTTTCTTTCTGGGAAGAAACAGAACAGTTTCTCAAAGCTCTTTCAGTTGGGCTTATCATTATCTTTTTTGTAATCAGTATCCGCAAGATTTCCTCTGATTTCTCTCGACTTACCCTCTTCTTCCTATGGGCAATCTCTCTTTTTTTCTTTCCTTTGTTACGCTACCTAGTGAAAAAATTGGGGTATGCCCTCAGAGTTTGGGGAGAAAATATCATCATTCTGGGACGTGAAGATCTGGCTCTTGAATTGGCTAAAAAACTCACAAACGATCCCTTCCTCGGTTATCGACCTCTGGCCATTCTCAGTTATACCAAGGACAAACGAAAAAAATCCCAAATCCAGATGAATATTCCTGTTTATTATGAGAATAACATCGCAGAATTTATCAGAAAATTGGGAATTGACACGGTTTTTATCATCACAGAAGCATTCAATGAAGAAACACTTTCCCATCTGACCAATGAAGCCTACAGTAGTGCAAGGCATGTTGTTCTTTTTCCCCTTGATTATCCCCTGGCCCTTTTCAACGCAGAAACCCACTACCTCCTCAAAGAACGAGCCTATCTCATCTACACCAAAAATAACCTCAACGCATGGTACAACCTTCTCCTCAAAAGAATAATGGATATTGTCGGGGCAACAATAGGCCTCATTGTGCTTTCTCCCCTCCTTCTCATCGTAGCCCTCATTATCAAACTCACCTCTCCAGGAAAGGTTATCTACCGACAGAAGCGTATCGGTAAAAATGGGAAAGAGTTTTATATTTACAAGTTTCGTAGTATGTACCCCGATGCTGATGCAAGACTCAAAGAAATTTTAGAAAATGATCCAGAAGCCCGCAAAGAATGGGAAACCAAGCGTAAGCTTTCGCGTGATCCCCGCATTACCCCTATTGGTCAT
>JBKBIS010000030.1:0-11382 GCA_046294145.1 Brevinematales bacterium
ATGTCCCCCACATCCAGAAGTTTAAAACGTTCAAAAAGCTCATCTCCAAGAACATCCTTACGCGCATAGATCTGAATATTACCCTCAGGATCCCGTAATGTAGCAAAAGTTGCCTTCCCAAAATCCCTGAGAAGCATAATACGCCCGGCTATTTTCACTGAAAATTCCTTTTCTCCACCCTCAACAAAGCGTTTCTTTATATCCTCAGAAAGATCCTGTCTGTCATAACAATTGGGATAGGGATTGTATCCCATCTTTTTCCATGTTTCCAGTTTGAGAAGCCTGCTCTGTCTCTCATCACTCAAAGGAATAGTATTGTCGTTCATGATGCCTCCTCTTTTTAGGATGAGCTTGTATTATAAAGCAAACAAAGGAAATTGGCAATTTTAAGACATCCCTTGCTTACCAGTCAAAAAAACATCTATTGAAAATATACCCCCGGCTATTACCATGTTTCAGCCAACCATTTCCAAAAAAGCTAAAAAAAACCGGAACCCTCTATACACTCCCTTCTTTCTTGCAATCTTTACCATATCCTTGTATAATTTATCAAATCCAACTCACAAGGAGCTTCTATGAAAAAAGAGCCCTCCGTTTTAGTCCTTTTTGCTTTTTTTGTAGGTGTCCTCGTTCTCCTTTTTTGGCCTACTTTTTTAGGCTATCCTCTCCAGGGAATTGATGGGTCCATTGGAATCATTAAGGCCATCCAAGAAACTATACAGGGCACCTCTGGCCAGTGGCATCACTTCTACTGGCTGGGAAATGGAAATATAGATCTCTCTCCCTATCTCTACCACCTCGCTCTCCGTGTATTACCTGCTATGTGGTTCCAAAACATCTACTACCCCTTCATGCTCCTGCTGGCCATGATTGGCATGTGGTTGTGGCTTCGCCGCATGGAAAGAAGCCCGTGGGCCTCCCTATTTGGAACACTTGCCTACGCTCTCATGCCCCATTGGGTCTCACTGGTTTTTGGAGGACATCTGCTTGTTTTTGAAGCACTGGCATGGCTTCCATGGCTCTTGTGGAGCCTTACCAACACCTTCCGTACCCGCGACTGGCGGTGGATTCCATGGGCAGGACTGAGCGGAGTCTTCTGGGGACTGCTCATGAATGCTGATATCCAGAGAGGTTTTTATCTTTCGCTTGTGGCTGCCACTATGGTACTTTTTATCTGGTGGGAGAAAGAGGAAAAACCTTTTTCTCTTTTTTCACTTCTTGTTTTTATAGGAAAATCGCTTGTAGTCAGCGTCCTCCTTCTTTTGATAATGAGTGTTACCTTAACAGGATGGCTTTCCATACTCGAAGGTAGAAAATCTTTGCAACAAACATCTTTTTCTGGAGGATGGGATTTTGCCACCCAATTCTCTCAGGATCCACGTGAACTCATAGACAATCTGGCCTTTGGTTATCATGGCAAACTCTCTGGTGATCCCTCTGCTCCCTACTGGGGAACAAAAGAATTCAATGGCAATAGCGACTCTCTCGGTTTCTTTTTAGTCATTCTGGGTCTCGTAGGATTTGGGTTCCTTTTTCATAAAAACACGAGTAAAGAAGAAAAACGCTGGCTTCTCTTCTGGGGAATCTGGACAATTCTTGCTCTTCTTCTTGCTTTCGGGAAATTCTGGCCAGGGAAACCCTTTTACTGGCTTTTTTATCATCTTCCCCTCATGTCATCTTTTCGTGTACCCCTCAAATGGCTCATAGTAACAGGATTAGGGCTTGTTGTTCTCTCTACGTATGCCCTTGATAGAATACGAATTGCCGTCAAAGAAGCCAATCTCCCCCTCTGGAAAATCCTTGGGAAAATCTCTCTGGGACTTGTTGGAGTGAGTCTTCTCTGGCTTTTCTATCATCTTCTCAGCGCAGATAGTCTTGTCCAGAATCTCTATCCTACCCTCAAAGGATACGCCTCAGTGGCTGTAGAAAACAGGGGCTGGGCTCTTCTTCGAATGTTTGGATTTTCTCTGGTTCTTGCTATTTCAAGCGGGCTTGTCATGCTATCCCTTGTAAGCAAAACCATTTCCGATAAAGACAAACTCCTGACTCAAAAAGTAGCTTTTGGACTCATCCTTGCAGGTATGCTTTTTGATACCATAACCATCAATAGCTTCTACTTTGACAAAGCCTTTGTGAAAGAAGGGATTGCTTTCTATCGAGAGGATGAACTCATCACCAATATCAAGAAAACCAGAGCCCCCTTTCGGGTTGCCCCTTCCCTTCTTGTACTCCAGAATGATCGTATTTTCCCTGTCCCCGGATGTAGTATCAGACAGGCTTACCTTACCTACGACTTTCTCTATCATGGGATAGAAGCCTTTGATATACCAGCCGAATCAGGCGTTGATATTTCCCTTCAAAGGTTTATGATAGCCAACTATATCTCAACAGGTATAAGAGAACCCAAAAGCCTTGACGATGTTCTTGCTGCCAATCTCCCCATCTTTCGTATGGCAAACGTAAACTATCTTCTTCTCGATATGATGATCACAAATACTAACTACCCTCTTTTAGGTATATGGCGGGATAAATCAGGTCAGGCACATGCCATTTATGCCGTCAATGGAAGCCTCCCACGAGTAGCATGGTTTGGAACTAGCATCTCTGTGAAAAATGAAGAAGAGGCTTATACACTTCTCTCTCGTCCCGATTGGCCACGAACCACCTCCATTATCGTCGAAAATGGACAAAACCTCACCATGCCTGAAAAGACAAACGCCTCTCTTTCCCTGATTTCTTCCAGACCATCTTTTCTTTCACTCTCCATCGAAAGTCCCTTCGATGGATATATTCTTGTCGCTAACCACTATCATAAACAATGGAAGGCCCGCCTTGATGGCAAAATTGTACCCATCGTCAAAGCCAATATAGTCCAGATGGCTGTTTTTGTACCAGCTGGTAAGCATTCCCTTGTCATCTCTTATGAAGCAGCTTTTGTTCCTCAAATACTTGCCTGGATAGGCACTATTGTGGGTACGGGATGTGCTCTTTTGCTTCTACTCACACGCCAAAAAGAAAAGAGGTAGGCTATGCAGCTTGAGGAAAAACGGGGTGATCTCCACATAGAACCAGGAAGCCCTTACCTTTTAGGGGCTACTCTCACGCACACAGGATGCAATTTCGCCATCTTCTCCAGACATGCTACCAGGGTATTTCTCCTTCTCTTTGATCACTATGAGGACAGAGATCCCCGTTATATTATCCAACTTCACCCTGATAAACACCGCACAGGAGACATCTGGCATGTCTTTGTCCATGGTATCACCAGTGGTCAGTGTTACGGCTATGTTATGGATGGCCCCTACTGGCCAGAGAAAAAAGGGCATCGCTTCAATCGAAACAAACTTCTCCTGGACCCCTATGCCAAAGCCATTACTGGGTACTATCAATGGGAAGACCCCGCTTCCTATGGGTATGATATCTACTCACCCTTTGGAGATCTTTCGTTTAGCCCGCTGCCCAATTTTCATACTCTCTCCAAATCACAGGTGGTTAGTGATATAGACTTTGATTGGGAAGGAGACAAGCCTCTCCATATCCCTCTCAAAGACACCATCATCTACGAACTTCACGTCAGAGGATACACCAAACATCCTACGTCTGGCGTGAGATACCCCGGCACTTACCTTGGACTCATCGAAAAAATTCCCTATCTCAAAGAACTTGGCATCACTACAGTAGAACTTCTTCCTATTCATGCTTTCAATCCCTACGAAAACATTCATACCAATCCTTTCACAGGAGAACGTCTCAAAAACTTCTGGGGATATTCCACACTTGGGTTCTTTGCCCCTGCCAACTGGTATGCCACTGAAGAAGATGGACTACGGGCCGTCAAAGAATTCAAAACCATGGTGAAAGCCTTCCACAAAGCAGGTATTGAGATTATCCTTGATGTCGTCTATAACCATACCGCTGAAGGCAATGAATTAGGTCCTACTGTGAGCTTTCGAGGTATTGACAATAGTATTTACTATATGCTTGAGAATGGTCGCTACTACAAAAACTACTCAGGCTGTGGCAATACCATGAACTGCAACCATCCCGTTGTCAAGCGTCTCATCCTGGATAGTCTACGCTACTGGGTAATTGATATGCACGTAGACGGGTTCCGCTTTGATCTGGCAGCCATTCTTGGGAGAGATATGGCGGGAAACTGGATCCCGGATTATTCCATTCTGGGAGAAATCAGTCAGGACCCCATCCTTTCTCGTTCCAAAATTATTGCTGAAGGATGGGATGCCAGTGGTCTCTATGCAGTGGGGAATTTTCCTCAGGGGTGGTCGGAATGGAATGGCCGATTTCGAGATGATGTACGATCCTTTGTCCGGAGTGATGAAGGAAAGGTACCGGAAATCGCCAAACGCATCTGTGGAAGCTATGATATTTTCTTTCAGACCAACCGAAAACCTCAGCATTCTATCAATTTTATTACCTCTCACGATGGTTTTACCCTGGCTGATCTCGTGAGCTATAACACCAAACACAATGAAGCCAACGGAGAAAACAACCATGACGGTGACAACAACAACCTGAGCTGGAACTGCGGTAAAGAAGGCGAAACGGACGACCAATCCATTCTCCACCTGAGACGCAAACAGATGAAAAACCTCATCGCCATCCTGATGCTTTCTCAGGGAACCCCCATGATTCATGCCGGAGATGAATTCTGTTTCTCCAAGAAAGGGAATAACAACACCTACTGTCAGGATAACGAGTACAACTGGCTTGACTGGAGCCTTTTAGAAAAAAATCGTGAATTTTACGAATTCGTCCGCTTTCTTATTCATTTTCGTAAATCTTACCTCCCTTTCAAACGAGAAACCTTTTTTATCGCCGGAGATGAAGAGAAGGATGGGGATATCTTCTGGCATGGAGTGGAACTCTTTCAGCCTGACTGGAGTCACCATTCTCGGAGTATTGCCTTTCTTCTGAAGGGAAATCGCTGGGACAATCCCTACACCGAAATCAGTGCTCCCAATCTCTATTGTATTCTCAATGCCTACTGGGAAAACTTAACCTTCCACATTCCCGAACCATCTCAGGGATGTCAATGGGAGATTCTGATCAATACGGAACTTTCACCTGGTTTTTTTGAGTCCCCTCATCGTCCAGTCATTGAGGAACCCATCATCACTGCTCCCCCAAGAAGCATCGTCGTCCTGATTGAAAAGAATTTGCACCATGCATAATGCACTTTTTTGCATATTATAGAAGTGCAATATTGTGCATTTCAAAAATAAAAAAAGAGAAAAGGCATAATACCCGGAATTTTTATTTATTTGTAAGATAAAAAATTATAAAAAAGAAAAATTTTTCTTGATTTTTGGCACAAAATTTGCTATATTTTATATGCCCCCTTAAATATATAGAGGTCCCGTCTACCCCCGGCGGGGCCTCTCTCTTTTTTTCCCACATCTTTTCTCTCTGTCACAATATCACCACCAAAAAACCATACACTTGTCTTCCCGTTCTGTTCTATTTATAAATTTTACTTTCTCTCTTTTTTGCTTTACAATATGTAAAAGAGGTTTTTTATGGCAAAGCATAAAGTGATTACTTATGGACATCCTGTTCTCCGGCAGACAGCTAAACCTGTAGGCAAAGTAGATGAACGGATACGAAACATCATCCAGGACATGATGGAAGCCCTTTCTGAAGAGGAAGGTATTGGGCTGGCTGCTCCTCAGATAGGAATCTCTGAACGGATTGTGATTATTGATCTTTCCAAATCCGGTCAGCAAACAAAAATGGCTCTGCTCAACCCTGAGATTATCTTCTCTTCCAGAGATAGTGTTCCCTACGAAGAGGGCTGTCTTTCCATCCCTCAGGTATGGGGCACAGTGTACAGACCTTCATCGGTAAAGGTCAAAGCCAAAACTACCAGTGGCAAAAGCATTGTCATTGAAGCAGATGATATTCTGGCTCGGGTACTTCAACACGAGATAGACCATCTCAACGGAAAACTCTTCATTGATTACCTCTCAGAAGAAGACAAAACAAAAAATGCGGAAAAAATCTCCGCTCTTCTTGAAGAAAATAGAAAAAAATTAGGACACGTAGCTTTATGAGGATCGTGTTTTGGGGAAGTTCAGATTTTTCGCTACCATCGCTTGCAAGAATAGCCCGTGAAGGATGGCTTGTCGGGGTAGTCACCAACCCTGACAAACCCTACGGAAGAGGGATGCACGACATTCACAAAACTCCTGTCAAGCTCTGGGCAGAAAATCATAAAGTCCCCTGCCTTCAACCAGAAAAACTGAAGGAAGAATCCTTTCTCACAAGTCTTCTTTCGCTGAAAGCAGACCTGTTTGTTGTGGTATCGTATGGACGCATTCTTCCCCCTGTGATACTCACCATACCTCCTTTAGGATGTATTAACCTCCATGCTTCCCTTCTCCCAAAGTATCGCGGGGCTTCACCTATTCAGGCAGCCATCCTTCATGGAGAGAGAGAAACAGGCAATACCGTCCAGTATATGAGTGAGAAACTGGACTCAGGTGATATCATTCTTCAGTCTCGTCTTCCCATCGAACCCACCGACACTTATCCTTCCCTTGCCCAAAAACTCTCTCTCGACGGAGCTGAACTCCTCGTTCAGGTTATAGAGAAACTCATGAGTGGGAACGCCCCTCGTATCCCTCAGGATCATAACCAGGCCACTTATGCCCCTCTTATCAAACGAGAGGATGGCTATGTGGACTTTGCGTCTTTGTCTGCTGAGGAGATTGAGAGACGCTTTCGTGCCTACACACCATGGCCAGGGATCTTTACTACCTATCATCAGAGTAAAACCCCTTTTCTCGTCCATTTCACCGATATTGAAAAGGAAAACCGCTCTGGACAAAAGGGAATAATTCTTCAAGCAGATAAAAATGCCCTTGTAGTGGCCTGCAAAGAACATTCCCTTCGCTTATGGCGGTTAAAACCTGCCGGAAAAAAAGAAATTGACCACATTGGTTTCATAAACGGCTACCGCCCAGTTGTAGGAAAACCATTTTAGACAAGGAGTACACCATGCAAGACCGAAAGTACAAACTTCGTCTTCTCTTTGAAAAACTCGAAGACAAATGGGTACGTTACTTTTCCGCCCAGAATGTAGACATTTACCGCCGTATCTTTCGTAAGATGGTCTTTTTTTCCATTCTCAGTGGTATTGTCGCTCTTTTTGTTATTC
Source organism: Brevinematales bacterium (assembly GCA_046294145.1). Classification (GTDB taxonomy): domain Bacteria; phylum Spirochaetota; class Brevinematia; order Brevinematales; family Thermospiraceae; genus Thermospira. The sequence goes on from JBKBIS010000030.1 coordinate 7,178, forward strand.
TGGTCATCCTTTCTGTCCACCGAATAGCTGCCCCAAAAACCAAAGTACCAGCAGTAAAATCTCTTGAACTTTTCGAAGCAGTACGCATATTGCAAGAAAAAGGTCTTGCCATCGACATCGAAACAAAATTTGAACCAAATGTTCCCAGGTATATTATAATTGACCAGTTTCCAAAACCAGGTATCACCGTACGACAGGGAAGAACAGTCAAGATTTTAGTGAGTATGGGGAAAGACACCTATACCGTCCCCTACTTAGTAGGAAAAACACGAGAAGAGGCTGAAAATCTTCTCCGTCAACTCAATATTCCCTATGAGATGACTGTCATCCAGTCAGATGAGTATGCTCTCAATACCGTCATCAGTCAGGACAAAAAGGAAAACCTGGTGGTAGATAGAAACGAAAAACTTATGCTTGTGGTCAACTCCGACATCAAATCCACCGAAGCACGCGTTCCTTCACTTCTGGGCAAGTCCATTGACACGGCTGCCCGGGATGCTATCAGTGCAGGTCTGGCGGTGAAACTTCATCCCTTCCTCACTGATGACGAAACCAAAGAAGGCATTGTGATGGCACAATCTCTCGAAGCCAACACCATTGTACCTAAAAACACTGATATAGCCCTTGAAGTAGGCATTTATGCACGGGTTCCGTCTGCCACTCAGTACAGGTATTATCTCTTTACCCATACCTTGCGTTCCATGAATGAAGCCGACACATCAGATGTGTCTGTTCTTGTGGTTATGGTTGATGAAAACTCAAGACCCATTCAACTGTTTAATAGCACCATGTCCCAAGGACAGCTCATCGTTATACCCTTCAAGGCTTTAGGAACAGCAACCGTCCAGCTCTTTATCAACAACTCCCTGGTAAGGGAAGAAACCTATGTCCCCTAAGATTGCTCCATCTATTTTTGCTGCTGACTTCTGGAATTTAGAAAACGCTGTGCACCTCTGTGAGAAAGCCGGTGTAGATGGAATCCACTATGATGTAATGGACAATCACTTTGTCCCCAATATCTCCTTTGGGCCCAAAACCATTGCAGACATCTGCGCCAGAACCAGGCTTCCGGCTGATATTCACCTCATGATTGATCTCCATAGAGGAATTGATGACTATCTTTCTCTTCCCGTAGAGTATATCACCCTACATGTAGAAAGCCTTTCACAGCAAGACGCATCCCTTTTAGACAAAATTCGACAGGCCGGGAAAAAAACAGGACTTTCTCTCAAACCCGGCACCAGCCCAGATGTTCTTTTGCCCTACCTAGAAAAACTGGATCTTATTCTCGTCATGACCGTTGAACCAGGTTTTTCAGGGCAGAAATTTCAATCGGCTATGCTTCCAAAGATCAGACAAGTTCGCGATATGATTCAGAACTGTCCTATAAAGCTTCAGGTAGATGGAGGGGTAAACCGTGAAACCTACAGACAGGTCCTTGATGCCGGTGCAGATTTCCTTGTCATTGGAAGCGCCTTTTTTGCCGACAAAGAACCAGAAGAATGGGTGAGTACCATTCATCAGGAGGGAAAAGCATGAGCTATCAGCAGTACATCAGAAATTTTTCTATCATTGCTCACATTGACCATGGAAAATCCACCCTATCTGACAGACTTCTCGAAGCCATGGGGCTTCTCAAAGACAAAAATAATGAACAAGTCCTTGATTCCATGGAAGTAGAGAAGGAACACGGCATCACAGTCAAGGCACATACTGTCACGGGTTTTTATCAAGCCAAAGACGGAAAAACCTATCAACTCAACTTCATTGATACACCAGGACATGTAGATTTTAACTATGAAGTCTCCCGAAGCCTGCGAGCCTGTGAAGGAGTGCTTTTAGTCATTGATGCCACCCAAGGCATTCAGGCATAAACGCTTTCAAATTTTTATCTCGCCTTCGAAGAAAACCTTACCATCATACCTGTCATCAACAAGATAGATCTTCCCAGTGCCCATATTGACATGGTCAAAGAACAGATTGAGAAGGATCTCGGTCTTGATCCAGAAGAAGCCCTGCTCATCAGTGCCAAGACAGGCCTCGGAATAGACACCGTCTTAGAAGCCATCGTGAACCGCATACCTGCTCCAAAAGGAGATATTCATGCCCCTCTCAAAGCATTAGTTTTTGATTCATATTATGATAGTTATCTGGGTGTGGTAGCCAAAGTACGAGTATTCGATGGAAGCGTGAAAAAGGGTGATCCCATTACTTTCATGCTTTCCCAAAAAAACTATCAGGTAGAAGAGGTGGGATACACACAAATCAAACTTGTCACTCAATCAGAACTCCGCGCCGGTGAAGTAGGTTATCTCACAGCAGCCATCAAATCCATCTCTGATTTCGGAGTAGGAGACACCATTACTCGCACTGATCTCCCCTGTAGCGAACCCCTACCAGGATACAAACAAGTAAAACCATACGTCTTTGCCGGGCTTTTTCCTGCTGAAGGAGAGGATTTTGAGGACCTTCACGAAGCCCTTTTGAAACTCAAGCTCAACGATGCTGCCCTTACCTTTGAAAAATGGAATTCTGCCGCTCTTGGTATGGGCTTTAAATGTGGTTTTCTCGGTCTTCTTCATCTTCAAATTGTACAAGAAAGGCTTGACAAGGAGTTTGATCTTGCGATCATTACCACCATCCCCTCTGTGGAATACAGAATCACCCTTTCTGATGGAAAGGTCATGATGATAGAATCTGCTACCGAACTTCCCGACTCAAGCAAAATCCGCCAGATAGAAGAGCCTTTCGTACTCTCCCACATCATTGTTCCCAATGAGTATCTAGGGGCTATTCTTCAGCTTATTCGGGATAGACGAGGCATTCAAAGAAACATGATTTACATTGATTCGGGACGAGTGGAAATTATCGCAGAACTTCCCCTTGCAGAAATCATCTATGATTTCTATGACAAACTCAAATCCTTCTCCCGTGGGTATGCCTCTTTTGATTATGAATTTCTGGAATTCCGCCCAAGTGAGATTATCAAACTCGATATTTTAGTTAACGGGAAGGTCGTGGATGCTCTGGCTCAGATGGTCCATAAGGATAGCGCCTACGAGAGAGGACGATCTGTAGTCACAAGACTGAGGGATCTTATTCCACAACATCTGTTTGTCATCCCTATCCAGGCTGCCATAGGAAGCAAGATTATCGCCAGAGAAACCATCAAGGCCCTGCGTAAAGATGTGCTTGCCAAGTGTTATGGTGGCGATATTACCCGAAAACGCAAACTTCTTGAAAAACAAAAAGAGGGCAAAAAACGCATGCGAACCATCGGGAATGTCGACATCCCTCAAGAAGCTTTCATTGAAGTTCTCAAGAGAGGGGACAATGAGTGATCGAATCATTCTTGCCAGTGCCTCAATAGGCCGAAAGATGCTTTTTCAACAAACGGTACGGGATTTTGTTATCGAGGTATCAGAGGTGGACGAAGAGCGTTTCTCCCATGAAAACCCTAAAGAATTACCCCGAATCCTAGCTGAAGCAAAGGCACAAGCCGTCTCCAGACGTTTTCCCGACGATTATGTGTTTGCTTTTGACACGATTGTCTTCTGCCAAGGGAAAATCATTGGAAAACCAAAAGACAAAGAAGAGGCAAAAGTTTTCCTGAGGTTTCTCTCAGGTAAGCAACAATCAGTTATCTCAGGATACGCCTTTTTTCATCAGAACAAACACATCGCTGAAAGTGGATCCGAAGAGACCATCCTCTCTTTTGCCCACCTATCCGAGGAGTTTATTGAAAACTATGTAAATACCCATCCGGTAACCCGCTTTGCTGGAGGATATGCCATTCAGAACGACGACCAGTTCATTTACATTGAAAAAGGAAGCTTTGACGTCATTGTAGGGGCACCTATGGACAAAGTCATCACTTTCCTGAAAAAAGTAGGACTTGAAAATAATCTGCTATCCATTCCCGGCCAATACAGGTTGTGATATCTATGACGAGGCTTTTATTCAGCCTTCTCCTTTTTTGCAAGAAGAAAGGCCGCAATTTCTGCAGGAGAACTCTGAATCTGTTCTCCCGTCTGAAGATTACGAAGAGTCCAAAAGCCCTGCCGAACCTCATCCTCTCCAAGAAGAATGGCATACAAAGAACCCAATTTATCCGCTGATTTAAGATGCTTTTTGAGTTGAGTATACCGAAATTCCGTTGTAGCTGAAATCCCATGTTCTCTCAAAAAAGAAAGTGCCTGCCACAC
>JBKBIS010000310.1:0-1532 GCA_046294145.1 Brevinematales bacterium
TCCATAGTCCTGAGATTCTTGTTGCTGATGAACCAACGGCCAATCTTGATGAAAAGTCTGCTCAGGAAATATACAATATCTTCCAGAACCTTAATCAATTAGGGCTAACTATTCTGGTTGCTACTCATGATGTGAGGTTTCGTGAGTATTGTCGTGAAGTCTATTCAATTTCAGAGGGAGAAATCACTGGGTTTACTCATTATCGTTAGGTGGAGAAAGAGGAAGTATTGTTTTTTTGTCCTGAACAAATCTGACAAAGTTCATGAGTTCTTCCGGATCTTTTTTGGCCTTTCTGATCCAGCTTGTGGTAAGAGAAAGGATTTTCTTTTCTCTCTCAAGATTCAGGGCTTCGATTTCTTTCATTGCCTCTCTTTGAACGGAGAAAAGCTTACGATTAATCCTGGTAATTTCTTCTAAAAGTTGAATGATTTCTTGTTGTTGCTGGGGTGAAAGGGTGCTTTGACTTGTAAGGTCAAGAAATCTTTTTTCATAAAAGGCTAATTGCTTGCGTAGAGAATTTCCCTTTGTACGTGTCAGAACAGAAATTTGTCTAACCTTTTGCATGTAGGTGTGCTGAATTTCATTTACCTGTAAATATTGAAAAAGCATTACCTCCGTGAGGGATATCTGGACTTCTGGTTGGTTCATCATGCGTTGTTTCATAGGACCTCTTCCCTCTCCAGGAATTTGCATTTGTGCATATCCTATCCATGGTAAGAGAAAAAGGAGAATGATTTTTTCTTTCATATATATCCTTCCTTGTGTTTTTTACCATAAAAGAGCAATTTCAGTATAATCATCCATAACCTGGGTATCTTCAGACAGAATATCGCTTGCTTGTTGGGCTATAGGTAACGGGTTGTCTTCTGAAGAAGAGATGGTGAGACCTATCCAGAGACCAGTGATGATGGTGAGACTGGCGGCTATGCCGGCTACCCAGCGCCAGGGGTGAAAGTTATTTGAGGATACCTGGTTAGCCGTAACTTCTGGCATACTGTAGCTACGTAAACTCAGGTTCCGCAGATTGTGTGAGAGTCTGGCATACTGAGCACAATATGGGCATGTGGTTAAATGTTTTTCTATCCACTCTGGATACCTGTCTTGAGGAAATTCATCGATGAAATCCATCACTTTTTTACATGTTTTTTTGTCCATACTTTTCCTCCCATAGTTTGATAAGTTTAAGTTTTGCCCGGCGGTAGTGAGACTTGGTGGTTGAGAGATTGAGCTTCAGGTTTCTGGCAATGGTAGCAAAATCCATTTCCTCGACATCTCGGAGGATAATGACCTCTTTTTCTATTCTTTTGAGGGTGTTGAGGGCTTCATAAAGCCAAGCTTCTTGTTTTTCGTTGTCTATGCGACTTTCTATGTCATTTTCCTGGATGAAGGTATTCCATCCTTCCTCGTCTAAGAAAATCGTCAGGGGTTTCTTTTGTTGTTTTTTGGCTAGATTTCCTATAATTCGCAACGTATATCCTATAGCATTTTCCATTTTGCTTACTCTTGGCCACTGGCGTGCGACTATCATACTT
>JBKBIS010000311.1:0-1527 GCA_046294145.1 Brevinematales bacterium
AGCCACACTTGAGGATCTTTCGCTAGAAAATCGTCAGTCTTATGTTCCGGGTGAAAATTATGAATATAATTTAAATCCTGGAGAGGTTAGAATTCTTCACTGGAGGGGATAAAAATAGGAGAAAGCATGGCCACGACTGAGAAAAGTAGACGTCAGTCTTTTTTGAGAAATCTTATCGAAGAAAAGAGAACTTTTGTTCTTTTTAACGCGGAAGAAGAGCCTTTTTCTGAGGAGTTTGTTGCTGAACTTGAAAAACAAAAGGCTCGTTATGTGGTTTATGATTATAGGGATGAAAATCTCTTTGCTCCGTATGCTCCCTGGCTTCAAGTGGTGATAGCAGAATTCAGCAAGCTTTCTGAAACTTCTCGTCGTCGTGTCTATCGAGAGGAAAAGATCTACTATGTTCTTGAACAACTCATAGAATCCGAACTTCAAACAGGGTCTCCTTCTCGTTTTGAACCTTTGATTGAAGAAGAGGTGTTTTATGAGATCGAAGAGTGTATTCAGGGAATCAAGAAGCTCTATCTTCGATTGACTGTGGGAGAAAAACCGTTGGTTGTCTTTCTAAGAAATCTTCACCTGGCTCCTGAATCAAGTCTGAAATTTCTCCAATTTCTTTCTCAAGAGAGAAATTTGCCTTTTCAGATATATGGGGTCTTTTCTTTGGCAAGCCTGGGTTCTTGCCAGGCTCTCAGTGAATTGGTGGCTTTTTGTCAGGAGAAGAATGAGGTATTTGAAGTGTGGGAAGAGGAGACTATGCCCGGCGATGAGGAGGAGAGTTCGTTGGAGTTTTCTACAAAAGATCCTGATTCTATGCTTAAACTTCAATATTCTTTTCTCATGTATAATGCGTTGAGAGATGCTTATCAGATTGGTATTCAGTGTCTTAAGAGAAGTGAGAGATACGGATGGGATGAGGGTTCTCAGATGCTTATGGCCTGGCAAACAGGCAAGGCAGCAGCTATTCTCAAGGAGTACAATGAGGCAGCTCACTATTTTAATATGGCTTTTGTTCTTATGGAAAAGATACAGAGTCCTCTGGCTGATCGTGTGCGACTCTACAGAGATATGGCTTTTGTTTTTTTTATGAAGGATTCGATTTCTGATGCACTGACATTTCTTCAAAAGGTTTTTCATCTTCCTGAGTTGGAAAAGGAGAAGAAAATTTATTTTGAAGCTTTTTTTCTCTATTTTCAGATTGAGGATAAAAACCGGAAACAGCAACCAAGACCCTGGCGAGAGATTTATGAAAAAATCATAAATCTTGCCTCAGAGTTACATTATGAGAATCATCTGGCATTGATTTATATTAATCCTTATGGTATTTATTCTGAATATGCTTCTGATGTGGAAAAGTACAATACGCTTCTTCTCAATGAGAAGGGTATTGCTCTGGCTAAGAAACTTCACAATACCTACCGTCTTAGCCATGGGTACCAGATTCGTGGGCTTATTTATGCTGTAATGGGGCAGTACGATCAGGTGATTACCTGGTATAGGAGGAGTCTGGTTCTCAAGAAGAGGATG
>JBKBIS010000312.1:0-1524 GCA_046294145.1 Brevinematales bacterium
TAGGAAGGGTGGGAACTCTTCTTGGTGAGAATGGTATCAACATTGCCAACATGCATGTTGGTCGCAAAAAAGAAACCAAGAAGGCTTTGATTTTAGTATCTATTGATCAGAAACCGGAAGAGGATGTGCTTCATCAGCTGACAAAGGTGCCAGGCGTCAACAAGGTGAAGTTTTTTGTGGTGGAATAGAAGTAGCAAAAGCTATGTTGACAGGGATAAAGACAGAGGAGGATAAACGATGTCTCTTCAGGATGTGTTGATATCAATGGAAGATCATAGGTCTCTTTTTGAACAGGAGATTCGTAAACTCAAGGTGCCTGTATGCAAGGTGTTTCTCAAGAGTGGCAAGATTGTGCCGGCTGTATTTGCGAAATCAAATGAGGTTATTGGTACCAGTGATAGGGATGCGGTGAATAAGCAGTTTCCAAAGACGGTGGCCAGAACGGAAAACAAAATTTTGAAAGCTACCGGTAATTTAGACAAAAAGGTGACAGGCAAACGTGTGGCTGTGCTTTTCTCTGGAGGTCCTGCTGCAGGCGGACATAATGTGGTTGTAGGGCTCAAAAAGATTTTGGGAGAGGGTAATACTCTCTTTGGTGTGAAGAATGGGCCAAAGGGTCTTCTTGAGGGTACGCTTTTTGAGATTACCGATGAGATGGTAAAAGAGATTGTTAATACTGGTGGATTTGATTTTCTGGGTTCGGATAGAACCAAGATCAAAACAGAAGAACAGTACAATGCAGTCAAGGAAACTGTCAAGAAGTACAATCTAAATGCCATTGTGGTGATTGGTGGTGATGATTCCAATACCAATGCTGCGATTCTGGCTGAGATTTTGTTTGATATGGGTGTTCAGGTGATTGGGGTTCCCAAGACTATCGATGGAGATCTTCAGATTGGTTCGTATCTTCCGATTTCTTTTGGTTTTGACACGGCTACCAAAATTTATTCAGAACTGGTAGGAAATATTCTTCAGGATACACCTTCCTCTCGGAAGTACTGGCATTTTGTGAAACTTATGGGACGCGCAGCAAGCCATGTAGCTCTTGAGGTGGCTCTTCAGACTCGTCCGGCTATTACTATTATCTCCGAGGAAGTAAAAGAAAAGAATATGTCTCTTGATGCTCTTGTGCAATCTATTGCTGATGTGATTGCCAAGAGAGCAAGCAAGGGAATTAATCATGGAGTAGTGGTAGTTCCTGAAGGACTTATTGAGTTTATTCCTGAGATGATGAGGCTTATTGCTGAACTTAATGAGGTTATGGCGCACTATGAGGCTGATCTGCAGGCAATTCAGACAATGAATGAAAAGAAAGATTTTATCTACAAGAAGCTTCCAGCCGAACTGGCTAAACTCATGGCTTCTCTCCCTGATGAATTTGAGAATATGCTTCTGCTTGATCGTGATTCTCATGGAAATTTGCAGGTTTCTCAGATTCCAACAGAGAGACTCTTGATCATCATGGTTGAGGAGCGCCTCAATGAGATGAAAAAGCACGAAGATGAAGTGCGTCATCTCAATATG